>JBBRUN010000246.1:0-8249 GCA_038247765.1 Gemmatales bacterium
AGGCGTGGAGGATCGCTTTCGCCAAGGGTTTCATCGTCACCGCGCCAAGGCCAAGGAACGCGGCCGTGCCGTCCGGTTTTCGCGAGTTGGCCTCGCCCCACGGACAATGTACGTCGGCCGGCCCTTCACTTCGCGGAAGATCTGGAGTAAGTAGACCCCCATCACGGCGAGGCAGCCCAATTGCAGGGCCGCCAGTGCACATGCGACGAGAATTGCCACCAGCCAACCGGCCGGAGCCGCGCGATTCACAGCCGCATCGACGATCATCCAACAGCCGATGCCGAGTGCCGCCATGACGCCGACACCGGCGCACCAACTCATCGCCCGCATCGGGGCGGTGCTGAAATTCACGACGCCTTCTTGCGCCAGCGCCACGAGTTTGCGGAAGGTGTACTTCGGCTGACCCGCTAGGCGGGCGTCCCGTTCGTAACTGACACCGATCTGCCGAAAGCCGACGAACGTCCGCAAGCCCCGGACGAATCGGCTGCGCTCGGGGAGGGCGTTGAGCGTATCGACGACCTGGCGATCCATCAGACAGAAGTCGCCGGAGTCGAGCGGGATTTCGAGCTCGGAAATTCCCCGCAGCAGTCGATAGAAAGCGAAGTAACCGAAGCGTTTGAAGCGACCTTCCTTCCGCTTGGTGCGCACGGCGTAGACGACGTCGACCCCTTCGCGCCAGCGTTCGAGGAGCAGTCCGATGACTTCGGGCGGATCTTGCAGATCGCCGTCGAGCACGACGACCGCGTCGCCGGTGGCGAATTCCAACCCGGCGGTCACGGCGGCTTGGTGGCCGAAGTTTCGGCTCAGGTGAATCGGCCGGACGCGAGGATCGTCCTCGGCCAGTTGATCGAGGAGTTCGGGCGTACCGTCGGAGCTGCCGTCGTTGACGAAGACGAGTTCGTACTCGATCCCGAGCGCGGTGAGGCTATCCGACAGCCGGCGGTGGAGCGCGGGGAGGTTCGCGAGTTCATCGAACAACGGCACGACGGCGGAAAGCGTGACGACCCGGGGCATGACGGCATCCTTCCGACATGAAACAAACCGAATTGTGGCCACAGGGTACGGAATGCGGCAATACCAAGTCGGCGTCACGCACAGCGCGAACTACGAAAACGGTACATCGCAAAGAAACTCCAAGAATCGTTGCCATGCCTTTTAGCTTTTAGGTTTCGGTCATTCTCCACACCCCCCCGGCCGAAAGCAGCGAAAGCAGCGAAAGCTCCGAAAGCTAAACCTAATATCTCATCGGTAGTCGTTGTCCTGTCCGTCGTCCGACCTTCACTTCACGGGAAACGGGATCACCACGGCTTCGGATTCCGTAGCCCCGCGCTGCTTCGGGCCGCAGCCCAATATCAACGAGCCATCGGCGCGGATATCGACCGAATACAGCGGGCCGAATTCGAGTTCCTGCCCGTACAACATCTTGCCATCGGCCACGTTCCACACGGCCAAGAAGCCCCTCAACTTCGGGGCCGTGCCGACGCTGACGATCTTCGTGCCGTCGGTCGTGAACTTCGCGCACTGCACGAAGCCGGGGTGCGACGGAGCCGGCGCCCCTTCCGCGAGCGGTTTGAAATTCGGATTGCTGAAATCGCGGATGAGCGCCCCCGTCTCGGTGTTCCAGAGTTTCAGCGTCCGGTCGCTGCTGCCGGAGGCCAGTTGTTTGCCGTCCTTCGAATAGGCCAGCGTGAAGACTTGATCGGTGTGCCCCGGCAAGCGGGCGGTGCCGGGCTTCGGCACTTCGTCGCTGCCGGGTTTGATTTCCTTCGCCATTGTCCCCGCGGTGGCGTCCCAAATCTTGATCGACTTATCGAGGCTCGCGCTGGCGACGAGTTTCCCGTCCGGGTGCCAGGCGACGGCGTAAATCGACTGCGGCTGCGGCAGGATGTGGGCCGGGATCGCCTTCGCCACGGTTCCCGGCGCTTTGGTGACATCGTAGATGCGCAGCTGGCCGTCTTGGCAGCCGGTGGCCACGAACTTGCCGGTCTTGTCGAAGGCGGCGCAGTGGACGATGTTCGGATGGACGAGCGTGAAGCTCGGTTGATCCGACACGAACTTCCAGATCCGCGCCTGCTTGTCGTCGCAACCGCTGAGCAGCGTCGAACCGTCGCCGACGAATGATAACCCCTTGACAGCGCCCGGGTGCGGGAGTTCCAACATCGGCTTGCCGAACTCTGCCGGAAGCGGTTGGCCCGCTTCGACGAACACGTTCCAGAGCACGACTTTGTTGTCGGCTTGGATGCCCGCGAGAGCCGGGGCAGTGGGGTGGAAGGCGAGGTCGGTCACTTTTCCGGCGGTCTTCCAAGTACCCAACACGGCGCCGTCGCCGAAGTTGTAGACGGTGATGGTCGCGTCCGGCCCGTGCGCGACGGCGACGAGTTGGCCATTCTTATGGGCCGCGACGGCGGTGATTCCCGAAGTGTCCCCGAAGGTGCGTTCCTTGGCACCGACCCCGGCATTCGCGAAAGAGACGCCCTTCCCCGTGCCGCTGCTGAGGGTATTCGCCCCGCTCGGCGTCCCAGCGAAGACCCCGCCGTAAATCGCAGGATCGGAAATCTGTTTGGCGAGAACCAACGGCGTGACCGAGATGGTTTTGTCGGCGCTCGCCACGATCACGAGCGGCAGCGCCGGGTGGAAGACCGCGCCGGCAATCGCACCCGCGTGGAACACGACTTGCTCCGTCAGGCCCGTGGCGACGGTGACCACGGCGACGGTGTTATTCGCCAATCCCACGGCCAAGCGCGTCTTATCGGCGCTGAACGCCAACTGCGTGACATCGGCCGGAAGCACTGGTGCCGGGAGTTCTTTTGCATCGGCAGTCTGCCACAATTTCAGCGTCTTCCCCGTCGCCGCGGCGAGGATTGCGTTGTCTTTCGAGATGCCCAGAACCTTGACCACCTCCGGCAGAGGCCCGAAAGCTTTGACCTCCTTCGCGGGCAATCCCACGGCGGTCTCGTGGAGGCGTACGAACTTGTCGGCCGTCGCCGCGATGGCCCACGCCGGCGCCGGCGCGAGCAGCGCCAATCCCGCACCGGGCAGCGTGGCGCGGACGCCATCGACTTGCAGCGCCGCGATGGACACCGTCTTGTCACCGGCGATCAGGAGATTCTTGTTGTCGATCCACGGCAACGATGTCACGACGACCGCCGGTTCGGCGACGGTTTGCAATTCTCCGCCGGTGAGCGCGTCGAAAACCCGCACGGCTTTCCCCGCCGTCCGCACGACGGCCACGGCGATGCGGGTGCCATCGGGCGAGAAACTCAGCTGCTCGACGGCTTCCGGCAACGGCAGCGACCAGACCGGTTTCCCGGCGGCCGCGTTCGGTTGAACCAGCAAGCTGCGGACATTGGTGACGGTGCCGATGGCGGCGATCTTCGACCGATCCGCACTGAAAACGGCGTGCGTCGGAGCCGTGGCCGCGAGCGGGAAGTTCGTTTCGTCTTTGACATTCGCCGGGTTCGTGCTCCGGGCCAGCCCATCGGTGGCGATGCTGAGGATGCGTTTGCCATCGGGGGAAAAACCCAGCGCGACCGCCGGTTTCGGCATCGCGAACAACGCGATCTCTTTGTCCTTCGCGGCCGGTGTCGGCCAGAACCGCACTTCGCCATCGGCGTAGGCGATCACGGCGGCCTTTGCCGGCGTCAGCAAGGCGTGCGTGGCGGCGGCTTTTTTCGTGCCCACAAGTTTGGCGATCACCTTCGCATCGGCCGGGTTCCAGAGGATCGCCTCGCCGGTATTGTCCGTACTCAGAACCGCATCGGCGACGGCGGCCAGCGCAGTGATCGGCGCTTTGTGCTCTTTGAATTCGCGCTCCATTGCACCGGCGTTCCAAATGCGAATGC
The DNA here is from genome assembly GCA_038247765.1 of Gemmatales bacterium. GTDB lineage: Bacteria > Planctomycetota > Planctomycetia > Gemmatales > Gemmataceae > JALHQU01. The sequence goes on from JBBRUN010000246.1 coordinate 3,843, forward strand.
TGTTGTCGGCACCCGCGGCATAGACCTTCTTCCCGTCGAAGCTCGGGATCGCCGCCGTCACCGCGACGGGGTGTACCATCGGCTTCGCCGGAGCCGCCGGGAACAGTACCGCCACCGGCCAACGCCGCGCGAGGCCGTCGTTCCCGAGGGTCGTCAACGCAGTTTGATCCGCCGAAAAGGCCAGCGATTTTAGGCCCGACTCGCACGCCAGGATCTCCCCCTTCGGCTTGCCATCGGCCCCGATGAACAGCACCCGCCCGTTCGATTGCGCGACGGCGTAGCCAGTGGCCGCGTTACCGATGGCGACTAGGTTCGATGCCGTTGGCACTGCGCCGAGTTCCGTCAGCAAGCCCGTAGCCGTGTTCCAACTCCGCAGTTTTTTGTCGTCGGTCGCGGCGAGCAGCGTCGCGCCGTCGTTGCTCAGTGTCATCGCGGTGACAGTGGCCGGCACCGGCGCCAACGGCTTCGGTAACACCGGCAGTGCGGCGGGGAACGACTTCAACGCCCCATCCGCAGTCGCGATCATCACGATGCCGCTTGCGGGGTTCACCCAAAAGCCGTTGATGTCGGCATGCGTCACGCCGACCGAACCGAGGCTCGCGCCGGTCGCGGGCGTCCAGTAGCGCAGGGTCTTGTCGGCGCCGGCCGAGTAGAGCGTCAGCCCGTTCGGCGCGAAGCCGAGGCCGACGACCGCCCCGGCGTGACCGGTCAGAGTCTGCGCCAGTTTGCCGTCGAGGGCCGTCCAAATGCGGATGGTGCCGTCGGCGGCCCCGGCCGCGAGGAGCTTGCCGTCGGCGCTCGCCGCGACTTGCGTCACCCCGGCGGCGTGGGCCAGCAGTGCCGTCGGCTTGCCGTTGGCGATGTCCCAGATTTTCAAATTGTTGTCGGTCGAAACCGTGGCCAGCGATGACGCGTCGGGCGAGAACGACACGCCGAGCACGAGGTTCGTGTGGCCGGTCCTCCCGGCGAGGGTGCGGAGTTCTTTGCCGGAGGTCGCATCCCAGAGCTTCGCGGTTTTGTCGAAGCTGCCGGTGGCGAGGAGTTTGCCATCGGGCGACACGGCGACGGCGTAGACGGGGTCGGTGTGCCCCTTCAGCGTGAGCGCCGGTTGCGGGGCCGGGGTTTGGGCGAGCGAGACGCCGAGCAGGGTGAGCGAACCGGCGACGACGATGCGGAGTCGGGCCAATATCATAGCAGCCTCTAAACGAGCGGGAGAAGAGCCGACAGGCGGGCGTTGGAGTTTCGCACGCCACACGGGTCGGGTCAACAGCGCATGGACTTTCACGATCCCGTCGCGGCGTCTCTTCACCTCGGCTTCGCCTGCTGGTGCCTCTTCGCCGGGGCGATTCTTTTTCGACTGACGCGTCGCCACCCTCTCGGCCACCGGGTCTCCGTCGCGGTGTACGCCGTCAGCGCGGTCGTGCTGTACACGTGCAGCGGCCTGTTCCACAGCTTGCGTTACGACTCCGAATTGGATCCGCAGTACGAATTCTTCCGCCGGCTCGACCTCTCCGCGATCTTTGCCCTCATCGCGGGGTCGTGCGTGCCCATCTGCGTGTACGTGCTGCCGAAGTGGTGGGGCCGTGCCAGCCTCGCCCTCCAAATCGGCAGCGCCACCGTGGGGATCGTGTTGGTCTGGTCGATGGAAGAGGTCGTCACGCAGACGCTGATTTTCGTGTATGTCGGCATGGGCCTGGTCGCGCTCATCCCGTTCCACATCTACTTGCGAAAGTGGGGCCTCGGCGGCATTCTGCTGATGCTATTGTTCGCCGCGTTTTACGTGTTGGGCGCCGTCGCCCAAGCGGTGAAGTGGCCTGCGTTTTACCACATCGTGCTACATTTGGCGGATATGATCGCCACGCTCTTGCACTTCATCTTGCTCGTGAAGTACGCCCTGCCGCACGTGCGGTATCGAATGGGAAAGGCGACACGCTGAGCGCGTGTCGCCGAGAATGGCCGGCCGATCACTTCGCTTTGCGGATGCAAAACAACTGGGTGCCCGTGCGCAGGAAGAACGTTCCGTCGATCGCCCCGACTCCGTAGACCACGTCGCCGATGGCGGAGTAGCGGGTCGCTTCCAATTCTTCCTTCGGCAACGGTGGGCCGCCCCCGGGGCCTTTCCCTTCGGGCGGCTTCGGCAGAGTCGCCGCGGCTTTCTTCTTGGCTTCTTCCGTGCGCCGCTTGTAGTCTTCGGCCGTCCAAAGGCGATTCGATTCGACCTTCTCGTAGACCGCCCCGGCCTTCAGCACCGTCGTGATGCCGTCCTTGCCGAAGAAGTAGACGTAGTCCCCGGCGCCGATCGGCGTGGCCCACTGGGTGTTGTCGAGCCGCTCGCGGTACTTCTCTTCGCCGGTCTTGGCATCGACGCAAATCGCGAAGCCGAGTTTGTCGGTGAAGTAGACGTGCCCCGCGTGGATCAGTGGGCTGGCGGTACCGGTGGCAATTTTCTTCCCTTGCCAAGCTACGACGTAGCCCGGCTTGTCACCGCCCGAGATCGTCAAGCAGCAGTTGGCCTTCGCCGTGGCGTCGGCGTCGGGCTTCATCCGGTTTTCGCCGGCGCCGATGACGATGGAATCTCCGGACATCGTGGCCGACGGGATCGTGTTCCCCGCGAGGCCGGTGAGCTCCCAGAGTTGCTTGCCGGAGTCGGCGTCGTACCCCGTGACGGCACCGCCGCTGCTGACGACCGCGACCGGTTTCCCGGCGATGGTGGCGACAATCGGGCTCGTCCAACTCGACCGCGCCGTGCGCTCGGCCTTCCACGCGTCTTTGCCGGTCTCTTTGTCGATGGCCAGCAAACAGGACGGCCCTTGGTGATCGACCAGCACCAAGACGCACTTCGCGGTCTGCGCCGGGGAACTGCCGAGACCGTGGTTGTTCTTCAATTCGCCGAGATCCTTGGCCAGCGCCCGCTCCCAGCGGACTTTGCCTTCGTGTGTCAGCGCGATCACGTCGCCGCTTTCGAAGAAGGCGACCACGCCCGATTCATCCGCCACCGGCGTCCCGGCCGCGCGGCTCATCATCGGGTTGTTCTTCCCTTTCTGCGTCGCGTCGAAGCTCTTCGTCCAGAGGGTTTTCCCGTCGGCCGTCGAGACACACACGACGTGCAGTTTTTCTTTCATCTCCCCTTCGACGGACGTGAGGTAGACCTTCTCTTTCCAAACGACCGGCGCCGATTGGCCGTAGCCGGGCGTGTCGATGTGCCAAGCGGTGTTCTCTTTCGACGACCACTTCAGCGGCAAGTCTTTCGCAGCCGTCCGGCTGGAGCCGTCGCCGCGGAAGCCGGGCCAAGTGTCGGTGGCATTCGGGGCCGCGAGCAACATCGCGGCGAGGATCAGATTCGGCGTCATGGGTCGCTCCTCGAGGGGGTGTTGGTTTAGTAATTCCCGTTGACGACTTCACCGCCGGCGCGGGTGGCCAAGCCGCGCCAAGTGGTGATGTCGATGGAATCGCGGACGAAGCGGACGCTGCCGTCCCCCAAGCAGACGTTGACGCCGCCGGTGAAGTTGCTGCGGGCCGTGAGAAATCCGAGGCCGTGGGCGGTGGCATCGGGGTCCGGGGAGTTCGGCGTCAACGCGGTGGTGAATCCGTTGACCGAGGCATTCGCCCAAATCCACGACCCGCCCCGGTTGCCACGCCACGAGGTCGCCGCGAGGAAGTCGCTGCCGCCGATGGCGGGGCTGGCTCCGTAGCCGGGATTAGCCCCCGAGGGCCCGGTGAACAAGCCGCGTCCCGCCAGGCTCCCCGTTTGCCGGCGTTTCTCTTCGGGCGTCAAGTTACCAAAAGGTTTCGTGAGGTTCTGATTCATCCCGAGCAGGCACTGCGACAGGAACAGCGTGTTCGAGGTGCCGTCGGTGATGTCCCCGAATTTCAAGCCCGTCCCGTAGAAGAACATGCCGTCCGAGGGGAAGCGCGTGTCGTACCCGTTGGGCGCCGTCGCCCCGGCGCCGCCCGACCCGGAGCCGAGGTTGACGACGTAGTTCGTCCCGGCGTGGGTGCCGCCGCCGGAATTGATGGTGAACAGCGGTTGCTGGCCGTCGCCGGGGCAGAGGAAGGTCTTCACGACGGTGCCCGCCGCGAACGCCACCGCCGGGTTCAGTTGGAAACTCGGCGTCGGGAAGGTGCCCACGAACAGCGGTTGGGTCAGGTCGAACTGCTTGCCGAGGTTTTCTTGTTCGATGTAGGGCAGCAGTTGAGCGTGCACCGAATAGCCGAACGACGTTGCGTTGGCCGCGCCGGCCGCCTTCATGCCGGGGATGGTGCCGTTGGCGCTTTCGTAGCTGTGCAGGGCCAGCCCCATTTGTTTGAGGTTGTTCTGACTGCTCATCCGCGCCGCGGCCGAGCGGACCTTCTGCACGGCGGGCAACAACAGTCCGATCAAGACAGCGATGATGGCGATGACGACGA
>JBBRUN010000247.1:0-8219 GCA_038247765.1 Gemmatales bacterium
CCGATTTTGGAAACGATCCACCCCCCGGCCGTGCGCGAACTCGACCTCGGCCACAACGACCTCGGCGACGCCGGGGCCGAACGGCTGGCCAACGCGTCGTCGCTTGCCGGGTTGCGGGTATTGCGCCTCACAAACAACGGCATCGGCGACGACGGCCTCCGGGCGCTGGCGGCTTCACCGATGTTCCGCCGGCTGACGCATCTCGAAGTCGGCAACAACCCCGTCGGCGATTCGGGCGTGCAAGCGATCTTGGATTCCGCCACGCTCAAGAACCTCCGCCATTTGATCTGCCCCGCCATCGGGCTGTCGTTCCGGATGCGCTTGGCGCTGCACAACCGCTACGGCCAAGATCACGACGTGGCGTAGGTGACGGAATGAGCGGAATCAGAAGAATGACACATTCCGTAGTGAAAAACATGAAAGCTACGGAGAGGCGAGCGCGAGCGACCCGGCGGATCGGGACATCGGAGAGACGATGCCGGGTCTCAAGTCGAAGTGCTCGGCGACGACGCCTTCAAGGTCCGAGATCGTCGGCAAGGCAACAAGACGTATCCCGTGCTCGTCGTCAAAATCGAACTCGATGGGCTCGCGAAGGAATTCTTGCCCAAAGTCAACTGCGGCGATCAATGAATGCACTTTGGCTCATCGTCTCAAAACTTCAACCCCAGCGTCGTGAAGTAGGTCAAGTCGTTGCGCTTGGCATTGCCCGGGTCGCTGTCGAAGCGGTCTTGGATCCCGAAGCGCAAGACCGTGCCAGTATCGGGGTCGATGACCCATTCGTAGGCCAGCCTCGCCCGGATGCGGTACTCGCCGAAGTTGTCGATTCGCGGGTACAAATCGAGGATCGTGATGACCGAACTGTATTCCGTCACTTTTTGGCGGAAGTCGTATCCGAAGATCGCTTCCGAGATCCACCGGCTTTCGGCGCCGTCCGAACCGAGTTCGCGCACGGCCCCCACGCCGACGCGGGTTCGCAGCGTTGTCCGGGAATTGTCGAAGACGGTGTAACCGACCCCGCCGTAGATGCCGACGCGGAAGCGGAAGGCCCGCAGTTCGTCGTATTCGATCTGGTTCGCCGCGAAGAGCGACCACTTGCTGCCGGCGAACAGGATTTCGTCCCGCGTGTTGAACAGGGCCTGCTGCGTATTCGTCGTGGAGTTTTGCACCGAGTAGACGTACAGGAAATCCGAAGTCAGCACGTTCGATTCGGTCTTCCGGCGGACGTTCCAACTGCCGCGGAAGTTGAAGACCTCGGAGTTGCCGGACGCCCCGTTGATGCCGAAATCGGCTCCGCCGCTCCACGGTTTCGGCAGACGCGGCGGTAGCAGACTCCACTCCGGCTTGGACTCTGGCTCCGGTGGACCTTCCGCGACCACAATCACTTTCGGCTTGGGCGTCGGGCTCGACGGGAAAATGGAACTCGGCGTGAAGGTCTCGCTCAGGGGCAATCCGGATCGGCCCGCGATGGGTGACGGCGATGCGATCGGCTGCCCGAGCGCGACGGAACCGACGATGGCGAGCCACGCGACTGACACGACCATCCGCGCCATCGGGAAGCCTTTCGAAATCGCCAACGGGTTCGGATGCCCGGAGAGATAGCGAGTCGGGCACGAGAGTGCAATCGGTAACTGCGGCGGGGTGTAGCACCGATTCTTGGAGTTTATGGAATCCCCGTTTGGCGGGTTTAATAGCAACGATTCTCGGAGGTCTTCTTAGGTCACGCTCTGCGTGACTCCAGGCCCTCTTCGGCCCAACGGACCGGTTTACAGAAGAACGGTATCCCAGACCGTCGCGGCGACGGTCTGGGTCGTATGTTGGGCTTAATCTCCGTGGGGGTGAACCGATGCGACCGCCGGTACCGGCGGGTTCAGCAGACTCCGCGCCAGCACTTCCTTGGCTTTGTCGAACTCCGGTTGCCACACGATTTCCGGTTGGCCGGTCCGCATGCAATCGCGAATCTTTTCCAGCGTGTTGCGCGCCATGTGCGGGCACTTGTTGCAAGCGCAAGTGATCCCCGGCACGCCGAGGTACTTGTGCTGCGGGAAGCGGCTCTCGAGTTGCCACATCATGTTCGGTTCAGTCGCCACGAGGAACGTCGTCGGCTCTTTCTGCTTGCCCACGTGCAGGATCATCGCCTCAGTGCCGCCGATGAACTCGGCGTGCTCGAGAATATTTCTCGGGCACTCCGGGTGGGCGATTACGGTGGCGCCGGGGTTCGTCCGCTTCATTTTGACGAGGTCGTGGACGCTGAAGATTTCATGGACCATGCACGAGCCGTCCCAGAGGATCATCTCCCGACCCGTCACTTCTTGCAGGTAGCGGCCGAGGTGCTGATCCGGCACGAAGAGGATTTCGTGATCCGCCGGAACGCGGTTCCGCACCACATCCTCGGCGTTGCCGCTGGTCACAATCCAATCGCTCAGGGCCTTCACCTTGGCGCTGCTATTGATGTAGGTGACCGTCTGAAACTTCCGCCCGTTCTCGCGCAGCATCTCTTGATAGCGGTGCAGTTTGTCGGGCGGGCAGCTATCGACGAGGCTGCACCCGGCTTGCAGATCGGGCAATAGCACCTTCTTGGACGGGTTCAGCATCTTGGCCGTCTCGGCCATGAAGAGGACGCCGCAGAATACGATCACCGGCGTTTCGACCTTGGTCGCTTCGCGGGCCAGTTTCAGACTGTCGCCGGTGATGTCGGCGATCTCTTGGATCTCGCCTTCTTGGTAGTAGTGGGCCAAGATGGTCGCGCCGATCTCGCGCTTCAATTCTAGGATCTCGGTCGTGATGTCGTCGAGTACGGCCGGCATAGCGGCTCCCTTGTTTTGGCGTGGCGGAGGGCGAACCCACGGGGATCGTTTCAAACGCTATTGTACTCGCGAGGTGTCAATTCTGCGCGGCACTCAGGACTTGATAGCCATCGCGGAGGAACCAGATGCCGAGGATTACGAGCAGAACCGCACTGGCTACGGGCAGATAACGGAACCATTTCTGCCCGGCGAAGCGCCGACCCCCGGCCCGATTCGCATAGACGACCCCGACGCCGAGCAGCACGAGCACGAGCGCCAAGCCGGTACTGAAAGCGACCAAGAGCGGGATCGCGAAACCGATGCGCCCTTGGGCCATCGCCACGAGGAACAGCAGCACGGCGTCCCAACAGGGAATGATGCCACCGCCCAAACCGAGGAGCACGACCCGCAGCCAGCCGACCCGCGCGGTCGATTGGGAATCTTGGAACAAATGGACGTGGTCGGCGTGCCCGCGGATGCGCTGGAGGAACAACCACGATCCGACGAGGAAAATTAATAGTCCCCCGGCCATCATGAGCCAGCCTTGAGCCGTCGCCGGGGCGGCGTTGCCGTAGACGGCGTAGATCGCGATGGCGACGGCGATGACCGAGCCGGTGTGGGCGAGCGTCGCGGTGATGCCGAGGCCGACGGCGTGACCGACGGTGCCGCGCTCGCCGACGAGGTAGGCCGCGACCATCGTTTTGCCGTGCCCGGGGGTGAAGGCGTGGGCGGCGCCGAACCCGGCCGCGAGGAGCAGCACGACGCCGAGACCGAGGTCGGATTCGAATAGGGCGAGTAGGCCGCGGTCGTGGATTTTCTCGAAGGTGCCGCGCTCGTCCGGGACGACGGTGATGGTCGGTTCGCCCGGCGCTGGTTCGACTGGTGGCGGCACCGGATTCACCGGCACCGTGAACTTGGCCGAGCACGTCCGCCGGGCGATTTCCTCACCGGCGGGGATCTGGCTCAGCGGCTTACCGTTGAATCGCTCCGGGTACGTGGCGTCGACCATCTTGAGCTTGTCGCTCTTTTTCTCGCGCTCGTCGATCGTCAGGAAAATCGCGCCGGCGGGGTCGGCCGTCTTCGCGCCGTTCTTGTCCACGAAGCCGGTTTCATCCACAAATATCAGGGTATTCTCGACGCCCGGCTTCGGCTGGAACGGCGCCCGCAAGTGGAAGGTCATCAGGATGTTCTTACTGAAGCCTTCGGTCTCGATGAGGATTTCGCCGACCGGGGCGAACATCAGCGCCTCGCCATTCAACTGCGCATTCATTCCATCGGCGAGGAATCGGGCCTTCGTCGCGGCGTAGCGCTTCGCGTAGGCCCGATCGCCGGTGATACCTTTCAGGTCGTCCCCTTTCAGGATCGTGGCGCCGTCGAAGGCCATCGACCAATCGGAAAGTTCCAGCGTGTACTTCACATCGACGACGCCCGGTTCGAGACGCACCGCAATCTTGCGGTCGAACTCGCACTGCAATAATGGATGCGCCCCGGCCAGCGGTGCGGCGAATGCGATCAGGAAGATTACGAATGCGAAGCGGCTCATACCTTCATGTAAGCAGAAACGACGCGGAAAAGCCAGGTGGGGGATATGACGTACGGCGGTTTCGGCAAACAATTATGAAAGTCGAGCCTACCGAGCGGAACTGCGTCGAATGGATGGGATCGTCGTGATTGACTTGCGATGTGAATGACCTGTCGGTAAATACAACCACCCGTGTTGCCGAGAGCCTCTCCCCTCTCCCGGCAACACGGTGTGATTTCGCAAGAGTCTCGGCGGTTGCAAACCCGAACTGCCTCTCCCAACAGCCCGCATTCCCAACCGCGTCCACACTTGCGAGATACAAGGATTGCACGGTTCGTGCCAAATCGATTTGCGCATGTCCAAACCCCGATAAACGCCTGAATTCGCAGGCGTTTGCCATTTTCGAGAAACTGTGGGCCTGATCGGCATCGTTCGAAGCGGGCTAAGATTGCTTGCCGCTTCGGCACCGTTTGCATAGCGATTCCGCACTCGACTCGGCGATGGGAAACTGGGATTGGCGCAATTTCCGTGGGCGGGCATCATTAGTATCGGTGGCGTTCGTTTGTCGCTGGAGGGTGGTACCGTGCGGAATTTCCTCGCATTCGTCGGGTTGGTCGTCGTCGGCTTCGTCGGCATCGGCTATTACATGGGTTGGTACAAATTCGATTTGTCGCCCGGTAAAGACGGGAAGCAAAACATCAATGTCGAATTCGATACCAAGAAGATCGGTACGGACGTCGAGAAGAAACTCGACCAAGGCAGCGAGCTCCTCAAAGAGAAGTTGAAGAAAGAGAACGACCCCGCCAGCCCCGAATTCGTCGGCCCGCCGGAGCCGAAGAGCAAGCCGACATCGCGCTGAGGATCGCCGGTGAAACACTCCGGTTTTGCGTTTGTTCTCGTGGTGGTGGTCACCGGTTTGGCCCAAGCTCAACCGGCCCCGCCGCCGCGCGATCCGTTGCTAGCCGAAAGCCCCCGTTCATCGAATCTGCCGGTCGAGCCGTTGCTCGATGCGACCCCGGTACTCGTTTGGCAACGCCGGGTCACGCGCCGCGTCGCGACCGATCTCGGCATTCGCCTCGGGGCCACGGCACTCCACGAGCGGGGCGATAGTCACTGGGTCGGCATTCCGGTCGCGACGGTCGTCTTCGCCATTCAATTCTGACGCGATCCCCCGAGATCCACCGCTACAATGGCAACGCTCCGCACTCGACGCCGGGGATGCCATGCTCCGTCCACTGCTCGCCTTCGCCCTCGCGCTGACCTGCGCCGGCAGCACCTTCGCCGAACCTCCGGCCTTCGTCGTCCAATCGAAACCGGTGTCCGCGCTGATTGCCGAGTGGAAGTCGTTGGCCAAACTCGCCGGCGGCGACGCGGCGGCGGCGGATTTCGAAGATTGGCTCGATGCAACTTTCGGCGAAGACGGATTGAAAGGACTCGACCTCACAAAGCCGGTCGTCGCTTATGCCCCGCTGAAGGGCAAAGCCGACGGGGCGAAAGTGTTCGTGATTTTGCCGATTCGAAAGGAACAGGATTTTCTCGACTTGCTGGAACGGCTCGACCGCGAAGCGACGCCGATGCCCAAAGATCAGACGCTCTACCGCGTCGGCGAAGATGACGACTTGGAAGTGTATTACTTCCGCATCCACAAAGGTCACGCGCACTTCGTTCTGAATGGTGCCGCGAAGGATCTCGATGTCTCGAATCTGGTCGATCCCATAGATTTGATCGACGCCGGCGAGACTGCACTCCTGAGCGCGATATTCCGTCCCGGCACCGCCGATGCCACGTTCCGCAAGTCGGCGCTCGAGCAACTCGAAACCGCAGCGAGCTTTTTCGCCGGCTTCCCCTTCCTCCCGGGCGATTTCGGCCTCAAGCTCACGGAGTTGGCCCAATCCTCGATCCCGCTGGCCAAAGTCGCACTCGAAGATGCGAAAACAATCACGTTGAAGCTCGACCGCGAACCGGGCGCGAAGGACGTGTCCGTCGAAATCGCAGTGGTGCCGAAACCGGGTACTCCGATGGCGAAGGCGATTGCGGCACGCCAACCGACTGCGAATCGCTTCGGCGGCTTGGTCGATTGGCCCGATGCCGCCGCGGTGCTGCTGGTGCAACAACCGAGTTGGAACGCCGACGCCCGCAAAGCGTTCGCGGGCGCCCTGCAATCGATGGTGAAGGGGATCGGCCCCGGACTCAGCCAAGAATTCGAGTCGTCGTTGACGACCCTGATCGACGGCTTGTTAGCACCCGCGAAAGCCGGAATACTCGAATTCGGCGCCGCGTTGACCGCACCGGACAAATCCGGTTTTGGCGGGGTGGCCTTCGCGATTTCCCACGACGACCCGGCCGGGCTGTTGAAGGCTCTGCAAGAGCTGATGAAGAAGCCGCCGGAGGAGTTCGGCGAATCGCGCGACGCGTTCGGCAAGGCCGTGAAACTGAACGCGGCGAAAGTCGGCGAGCTCGCCATCCACACCGTGGATATGAAGATATTCCTCTCCGAGACTGCGCAGGCCATCTATGGCGAGAAGTGCCTGCTCGCCGTCGCTTTCGACAAGCGCGAACTTTACGTCGCCTTCGGTACGGGGGCCGTGGAACTCGTCAAGCGCTTGCCGGTCGTGAAGCCGCGCGATGTCGGCGCCGTCGACCTGCGAGTAAACCCCAAGAAAGTGGCCGATTGGCCGAAGGCGGGTCGCGAGGAATTGCGGGAGGCCGTCGAACGCTCGCTCGGCCAATCGGACAAGCTCGAATCGGTCGGACAATTGTCGATCGCCGGCACGGGCGAATTGAAAATCCGGGCGAAACTGGCCCCCGCGACCATCCGGTTCTTCCGGGAACTCGACGCGATCCTCGGTGGAAACTCCGCCCCCGTGCCCGCCCGGTGACAATGGGATGTCAGCCGAATCGCCCCCGCCCGAATACGACATCGCCACGGCGTACCACGAAGCGGGCCACGCCGTGGTGGCGCTGGCCCACGACCGCCCCGTCCACCGCGTGAGTGTGCTGCCGAATCAACTGCACCTCGGCCTCTGCGAGTTCCGCAAAGGCGTCCAGCGCGGCTCGGTCGACTTCGTCGAACAAGAAATCCTCATCTCGCTCGCCGGGATGGTCGCGGAAGCCCGGCACACCGGAAAATACGACCGCGCCGCCGCCGGGCGCGATCTCAGGCACGTCCGCACGCTGGCACTGCAGCGCGCCACCGAAAAGCAACTCGACCGCTACGAGCGGCGGATGCTCGCAAAGGTCGAGAATTTGCTGAACGACGACGCGACTTGGGCCGCCGTCGAGAACATCGCGGCGGAACTGATGAAGCACGGCCAGATCAGCGGCCGTGCGGCGTTACACCTGTATAACTTGGCCACCCGGGACGATTAAAGCGGAAATCGAGTTGATCCAACGGCGGCACTCAGATGCGGCGGTCGGCGGCATTCCCAACGACTCCAGGGCCGGGGCTCTTGCGCTTCCCGCTCCGATTGGCGCGTAACGATGATTGACCCCGAGCGAAAAGGATCGAAGCGATGCCCCTCCCCCGCACAGTCGCCCGCGTTTGGTTCGACCCCGTCGCCGAGGAGGGTCGCTTCCTCCCGGAAGGCCCGCGCGCCGTCGGCGAGTCGCTGCTATGGGTGAATATCCAAACCGCCCCGGACGCACTGGCGGGGCAATTGTACCAAGCCGAACTCGGCGATCCGCAATCGGTGATTGTGCACGAACTCCCCGGCCGACCGGGGTTCGCCCTGCCGACGGATCGACCGGGGAAGTGGCTGCTGGGGATCGATCACGTCGTCGGCGTATACGACACGGCCATCGGCCTCTGGACGCCGCTGGCGATGCTGCCGAGCGCCGATCCGCGCGTCATCATCAACGACGGCGAAGTATCGCCCGACGGAACCGCCGTGATCTTCGGCACCAAGGACACCCGC
>JBBRUN010000248.1:0-8200 GCA_038247765.1 Gemmatales bacterium
CCTCGGCATGGGAACTGGCCCACGTCAGGCCACCGTCGTTTCCTTTGCTGCCGGCGCGGCGGAGTTTGTTTTGCTCGGTGCGGGCCATTTCCAACTGCTGGATTTTCTCATCGGATAACAACCGGAAACCGATTTCGACCGTGCGCACCTCGGCCGGTTTTACCCGCGTCACGGCTTCGATCGGCCACGGCCAGCGGACATGCAACCCCGGTGACAAATCGTCCCGGACGGCGCCGAATCGCTGCACGACACCGACTTCGTTCGCGGCGATACTCGTGAATCCGGAACCGACCCAAAAGACCACTGACAACGCGATGACACCGCCGAGGATCGGTTTCCAACGGTGGGCGACGGCGTGCAGCAAATCGTCGGCGTGAACCGTGTTGATCCAGCGATCGACGGTCTTCGTGGCGTCGCGGGCCCGGCCGACGACGGCGTTGGTCGTCGTGCGTTCGAACGCCAGTAGCCGCATCGAATTCAACAGCACCAGCAGCGAGCCGAGTTGGTGGTAGATGGCCCCGGCGAGGGGGGCGCGTTCGTACCATTCCGGGCTGGTGGCGAAGAGCGGCCAGAGCACGCCCGTGAGCAGGATACCGACAAGGTTGACGCCGAATCCGAACCAGATGATGTTCTGCCGGATGACCTTCGCCGTCTCCCGGCTGAGCCGGACAAGCATCGGCAACGGGCGGAGCGGTTCCCCCATCATGATGACATCGCCGGCGTGCGCCGCGACGTCCGTCCCCGTGCCAATCGCAATACCGACGTGGGCGCCGGCGAGCGCGGGGGCGTCGTTGATGCCGTCGCCGACGAACGCCATTGGCTTGCCGAGGGCATGGATCGCTTCGGCTTTCTGGGCCGGAAGAAGTTCGGCGCGAACATCGGTGAGGCCGAGTGTCGTCGAGATAGTTCGGGCCACGGCGTTGCGGTCGCCGGTGAGCAACACCAGCGGCTGCAGCCCGAGTGCCGCGAGGTCGGCGAGCACGCCGGGGGCTTCGGGGCGAAGGCGATCGCGGGCGCCGATGGCGCCGAGGTACTTCCCGTTGCGGGCGAGGAGCAGCGGCGTCTGTCCGGACTCGTCGAAATGTTGCAGCGCCATGTCGGAATCGGTCGATTCGCCGATCCCGTGCTCCGCCAGGAAGCGGCGCGTGCCGACGAGAACAGTCGTGTCGCCGAGGGTCGCGCTCACTCCGCCGCCGGGGAAGGCGGTGAAGCTCTCCGGTTCGCTGACAGCCCATTGTCGGCGGGCGATGTCGTCGAGGATCAGCTTCGCAATCGGGTGCTCGCTGCGGAACTCCGCGAGCGCGGCGGCGCGCAATAATTCTCCTTCATCGATGCCCGCAGCCGGGCGGATGTCGCCGAGTTCGAGCTTCCCTTCTGTTAGTGTGCCGGTTTTGTCGAAGGCGAACCCTTGCACCTCGGCCAGGCGTTCGAGGGCTGCGCCGCTCTTGATCAAGATTCCCGTGCCGGCTAATCGGCCGAGCGCCGCGATGACCGCCGCCGGGGTTGCCAGCACCAACGGGCAGGGGCAGGCGACGACCAGTACCGCTAGCGCCGGATACAGCGCCACACGGCTCGCGGCGCCGAGCGAGATCTTCTTGCCGTCGGGTTGCGCGCCGAAATACTGGTAGCCGATGTTGGCGATCAGCACGGCCAGCGCGATCCCGAGGACGACCGGCAGGAAGTAGCGGGCGAGCCGGTCGGCTTGGCGTTCCCCCTTCGACTTCGCCTTCAGCGCTTGCGCCGTCAGTTCGATCACCGTCCCGGCAACCGTCTGCTTGTCGGTCTTCAACGCTTGTATCGTCAGCGCGCCGTGGAGGACGATGCTCCCCGCGAGGATCTGGTCGCCGGTGGTTTTTTCGACGGGCAAACTCTCGCCGGTGAGTGCGCTCGAATCGACATCGCTACGGCCGTCGAGCACGACGCCATCGACGGGAACCCGGCCCCCCGGTTTCACGACGACGCTGTCGCCGACGATGACCGCCGACGTGAGCACGCGGGTTTCGACCCCTTCGCGGATCACCCAGCAGCGCTGCGGGAATAGCTCGGTGAGTTTGCCGAGGGCGCGTTGGGTGCGGTCGAAGGTGAACGCTTCCAAACATTCGCCGACGAGGCCGATGAACACGACTTCCGCCGCGACGAGCGGTTGGCCGATGAGGATCGCCGCGACGCAGGCGATGGCGATGGCCAAGTCGGCGCCGACGCGGCCTTCGCTGAGTTTTTCGAGCGAGCCGTACAGCACCCGCGCGCCGCCGAGCACGGCGACGATCAGCGCGAAACGGAAGCCGTAGATTTCGGTCGTCGCCCACGTCGGCGTCGGGTAAATCGCCTCGCTGAGCCACTTCGCCAACTGCGGCCAGAGGTCGCCGATGAGCAGCAGTGCCAGCGCGCCTGTGATGACGTAGAGCGTCCCGTTGCCGCGCGGTCGAAACGGAGATTCGCTGCTGTCGAACTCGCGGTGCATGCTGCGGCGTCGTGGGGGTTAAAGGGAGCCGGGTCAAACTACGGCGGCTCCGCTTCACAATCAAGCAATGCGTCCGAGCAACTGGAACTATCAGTCCAACGCCACCTCCCACACCCTCCCATGGACTGACGCAATCCCGCTGGATTGATCCGAGTTTTTGCAGGACTGACCAAGCCCGCGTACGGCTTGTATCGGGTGCTTCGGAGGGGGGTAAAATGGCAAGACGGGGTGAAAAGCGTGTTTGGCCGACGTGCTCGAGCCGACCATCCAAGCGACGCAATCACGTCTGGAAGCTCACATGGCTCGACGTGAGATAAGATTGACCTCTGCGAGGAATGCCGCAGTCGTCCTACTCGGCCCAATTGTGTTGATCTACCTGCACCAACTAGCATTGTGCGAATGCTTCGGTTGTTCACGCTGCCGTCGCAATCCGCACCGGTTGCAGTTTCCCTTGCTCCTCACGCATCGCGCGGAGAGCGGCGCCGACGGTACGCAGGGCGTTCGCCCCGAACAGCGAGCGCACCTTGAACCGGTCGAGCCAGACTTGCGTCGGGCGCGTGTTGCCTTCTTCCGTCAGCGGTTCGATGAGATCGGCGTCGAGATCGTAAACGTGGGCGATCATCCGGGCAAAGCTGAAGTCGGTGTGCTTCTCCGGGCCGGCGACGTGGAAGGTCCCGGTTTGTTGATGCTTCAGCAGGTCGAGGGTCACGTCGGCCAAGTCGGGGGCGTAGGTCGGCATCGTGAAGCGCACCGTGTCGGCGGCCCACGTCTGCCCCTTCGCCAAGCTCTTGCGGATGAATCGCGTCGGCTCGCCGTGAGTCCCGCCGCCGTAAACCCGGCTCGTGCGGACGATGAGGTGCGACTTCGGCAGGTGCTCGCGGATCGCCAGTTCGTCCGCAACTTGCAATTCCGCCAGTTCGCCGACGGGCTTCAACGGATCTTCCTCGCGCCGGGCCACCCGGCATTCGCCGAGGACGCCATCGCCCGAGAAATAGACCAGCTTGCAACCGGCCGACTTCGCGGCGGCGATCACGCCGTGCAACGAACCGGGGGGTGCGGCGGACACGATGGTATCGGGTCGGTAGTCGGCGATCATCGAATTCAACGAGTCTTTGTCGAGCAGATCGAGCGGTTCGAGGGTGGAATCGAAGCGGCGGAAGTAAGTGCCCAAGTGGGGAAGGCCGCGTTGGGTGCAGGCCGCGAGGAGGGTCGAACCGATGCGGCCGCTGCCGCCGAGGACGAGACTGCGCATGAGGCCTCCGTGCTGAACGTCGTGGGACTCGGCGATCCATGCCAAGCTTCGAAATGATACGACCGTCGTCGGATGGGTCAAGGCGAGGTGGGCACGACCCTCGGCCAAAACAACCACACCGCCAGCAGGGCCACCAGCGCCGGAATCGGAGCGACCGCGAGCACGTGCCCGAGACTGCCCACCGATTCGCTGATGCTCCCTTGGATCCAGTACAGGCCCGCGAGGTAAAGCGAGTTGATCAGCCCCAAGATGCCCGTGATTTTACCTTGGTTCCGCCCCGAGATTTCTTGGCTGAGCGCGAAGTATGTGGCGAAGATGCCCAGCGCCCCGAAGCCGGTGACGAGGATGATCGCGGGCAACCATTCCTTCGGGGCGAAAGGGATCGCCGCGGCCGGGAGCAGGAGCGCGACGCCGCAGGCGAAGGTCCACACACGCGCCCGGTGCAAGGGCCAGCCGAGCCTCACGAGGGCGACGATGGCGAGGCCCGCGGTCCACGAGCCGATGTCGGCGACGATGAAATAGTAGGTGTTGAATTCCAGCATCCGATCGCGGCTGTACCCCTGTTCTTCGCGCAGGAACAGCGGCAGCCAGACGCGGAAGGTGTGCCAAGTCGTGTTCACACCGATGATCACGGCGATCAAGATCCAAAAGCGGCGGTCGCGGAACACGCTCCAAAACGAGCCGGGCTCCGACTGCGCGGACTCGCTGACAACGAGTTGTCGCTTCGGGATCGTGAATAGCCAGAGGGCGACCCAGCCGAAGCCGATGAGGCCGATCAGGCGGAAGGGGATCTGCCAGGAGTTGGCTTCGCCGGTGCCCATCGTCATCAGCGCGACCGCGATCACCGGCGGCGTGACGATGGCCCCGAGGCCGGTGCCGCTTTGGAAGATCGAGTTCCCGAGCGCCCGTTCGTTCGCCGGCATCACTTGGCGCGTGGTGCGGATGCCGCAGGGCCAGTTCCCCGCTTCGAAGATGCCGAGCATCATCCGGCAGGCGAAGAGCGTCCAGTAGTTGTCGGCGAAGCCGGTGAGAAAGCCGGCGCACGACCAGCCGATCACGGCGACAGGGTAGACACGCCGGACACCGTAGCGATCGACGAGGATGCCGAAGGAGATGGCGCCGATGCCGAAGGCGATTTGGAAGCCGCTTTCCAAAATACCGTAAGCGACTTTTGAAATCCGGAACGCGTCGATGATCTCTTTCGACAATAGATTCAGCGCGATGCGATCCATGTAGTTGAGCGTGGTCGCCAGCAAGAGCACGGCGCAGATCCACCAGCGCCAGCGGGACGGGGGCGGCTGGTGATCATCGGACATAGCGACACCGGTGGAGGAGAGTACCGCAGTCTATCGTACAAACATTCCCCCCTGCGTGACCGAAGTGGCCCGCATCGGTCAAGGGGCTATTCGGCTATCCGGGGTGGGCGCGGGGAAGGATAGATGAGTCGGACCGGATTCACTTGGTGTAGAAATAAAGTGCCGGAGCGTGGGTGTCAATTACGGCAGAATAGTGCTTCGCAATATCCATACCTAAGATCATTTCGACATCCACATTTTCGGTGTTCGATGCGAATACCTTCTCTTTAATCTTCTCGGTGTAATTTTCGCAAACGAACACATCACCCGGAAATGCAAATTCTTTGGTTGATTCTTTCGGAATCTTAGCGGTTTTCATGGAGAGCGATCCCCCGATGCAGGCGACAACCTTCGATTCGGATGAGAGATGGAGCTTCGCAACTCGCGCCAGTCCATCGCTCATGAACGTGGCGCTGGCGCCTGTATCCAATAGAGCGGTGCATTTCGTACCCAACAACGTGTATGGCAAGTAAAGTGTGCCCAAGGGTTCCCGCTTCAAAGAGAAACGTTTATAGCCCACTGGCTCAAGTAGTGCCTTCAAATCAACATTGGCAGAGGGCTTGGATACCTTCTTCGGAACGGGCGCCTGTCCGTCTTTCGGTAGTACGCGGTGGAAAGTTATAACACTATAGCCATTGAACTCGGTAGAATCGAAGCAGTTCGGGCGCAACAAAGTCTTGGATTGAGTCAGGTTTCCACAGATCTTCAGCGTATCGCTATCGAGCGAGTAAATTGCTGGTAGGCATGCGGACCCTTTTTCCACACGCCAGTCCATAGCTTTGGGTATTCGATTGCAGTCGTGTAGATTCAAGCCGAAAGGAATTGCCCTCTTACCGTTGTTGTACATTAATGTGTTTTCTCCTATCGATAAAGAAATAGCTTTGCTGATCTCCCCGTCTACAAGCATGCCTTCGCGGATGTAAGTGACAGCCCGCCATTCGCCATTCAACCCTTCGTCAATGGCGTCCGCTTTACGTATGTATAGTGCCGGTCCGCCGCAATCGATGATAGCTGAATGATAACGCAGTGTGTCCATCCCGATCAAGATTTCAACACCGTTCTTCTCGCGGTCGCCAGCGAACATCTTTCGTTCAAAATCTTCGCAGACGATCACATCGGAGATAAATGCAAGATCGCCTTTACCATAAGATTCTGGTATTCGCGATCGTTTCATCGATACGGAGCCGCCGATGTTGTCGTAAGATTTTGATTCCCCGCTCAGATCACATTTTATTTCCTTGGCCAAGGCCTCGCTGAAAAACGTGTTCTCCGCCCCAGTATCGATTAGCGCATTGCGCAGCCGCCCGCCAAGCCTAAATTTAAAATGCAAAGATCCAAGCCGGTCTCGGACGAGTGGAAAACGTTTGTAACCCTTCGATTCGAGCGATTTTGCCATATCCCCAAAGTTTGATTTCTCAGCTTGTTCCTTCTGTTCAATTCTACCGTCAGTACTGAGGACGTACGAAACGGTGAATGCATACGCAATGACCGCAATGGCCCAGCGGACCGCCATGTGCCAATGCTTTAGATTTGTCACTGCATGAATCTCAGTGGCTAACATTTAGATGGATAAGGCCCGAAGCCGATGTGTTCTATCGGCTTCGAGATATCGTAAACTTGTGGTCGATCCATATACGGATCGGCTGTGGTTAGGTGCCGGGTGGCCTACGGGTATGACAGACGGCGGGAGTGGCTGGGTCGGGAGTGGAGGCTTCGGAGCTGGGATGCGTTCTTCGATGACCATCGGTGGTCGGATACCGGGCATTACAGGCTCTTCGAGTCTCGGGAAGACGGGCGGTGGGAGAACTGGTCTCGGCGGTCCGAGGACAGCTGCTGGTGGCTTCGGCTGGATCGTGATGGTGTAGGGGATCCCATCTGGCCCGACATACTCGATGGTCACTTTGCTGATCTTGCCACTTGTTGCCCCGAAGATGGTGTTGATAACCCCAACGATCCCGCCGGCGGGGGATTGCACGGGCGGTGCGGCGGCGGCTTGTGGCTCGGCGAGGAAGCCGCCATTGACCGGATCGGCGGAGAGCAGCACGACGGGAGTGGACTGGAGGCCGTTTTGGACGGTGCCGAAGTAGATGAGCAAATTGCCGTCGTTATCTTGCGTGACCGCCGCGATTTCGCCATTCTGTGCGAAGAACCAAGCCACATGTTCCGAGTCCAGCGAAATGTTGAGTTGCGTCGTGGACGTGGATGTACCCACGGTGCCCGTGGTGGGCAAAGGATTCGTCATCGGAGTCGCATCCGGTATGATCCGTTCGTCGAGCGACTCCAACCTCAGCTTGCTAGCGCAGTTTGGCATCGGGTTGCGCCCCCCCCCAGAAATGTGGCCCAGAGAGACATGTGGCTCCTCCAAAATGTGCTGGGCACCAACCGAATAGTCAGTGCAGAAAGAAACTACCACGGTGGATGGACGGGGGTCAATAGCGGATCCGTAAATTTTACAAACACAGTCCAGTGAGGTCTGCACTTCCAGCCGATAGTCCCGATGGCCTGCCGAGCCATGAGAGGCACGGCGAGTATTCCGTACCGTGCCGTAGTCTACCCGTTAATCGGTTCAGATTCCATCATCGCCCGACAGAAGTTCACCGCTTGCCGGGCGGTCAGCAGATTCGATTTCTCATCGGGCCGTTTGCGGAACCACCCCGTGACGATATAGATGCTGTCGGCGCAGCGCTCGAGTTTGCGCGTCGTCGCCAAGGTGTTCGCGAAGATCGCTTCGATCCGGTTGATCGAAGCAGCCGCCGCCGCGGAATCGGTCGGCTCGGGCAGCACCGCTTGCACGGCCCCGGTGTGAATCAGGTACCAGCGCCGCACGCCGTCGTCCCCCGCGAGCGCGTACACGAAAGAGTTCTTGGCCCGCGCCGTCCGCAGGAATTTCAGCCGCTCTTCGAGCCATTCGAAGAGTTCGAGCTTGTCGCGCTGGACGCCCGCGAGTTCGTATTTCAGCTCCGCCGAGGCCGCGTCCATCTTGCGTTTCGATTCGAGAATCGGCTCGCGGTTACGGCCGTCGAGGAAGGCCTTCGCGGCTTTCGCCGCGACGGAATACTCCCCGCTGGTGCAGTGGCCGGCGCACGACCCCAAGCAGGTACCAAGCTCGTAGCGCAGGCACTGCGCGGCGCG
>JBBRUN010000249.1:0-8193 GCA_038247765.1 Gemmatales bacterium
ACCCGCGTGCCCCACCTTCGGCCACTTCGGCACGCACGGCTGGCCGACCAACTACCTCGTGCTGCGGCTCGACGACGAGCCGTTGGTCCGAGGCCCATGCGAACCGCGGCTCAGCGTGCACGCCCGGCCGCACATCGATCAGCCCGCGCCGGATGAACCCGCCATCAAAACGTTCTGGCGCATCACAACCTTCGCATCGCTCCCGCCGGCGGAACAACACCTGGTTCGTTTCCTGAGACGCTCGGCATCGTGACCGCAACTTTGTTGTTGGCACCGAGGACGAAGCCCTGATTCAACAGCGTCGAGCAAGCGCGGCAGTTGGCGGAGCGCGGAGTGCCCGATCCCGTCAAACTCAGCAAGTTCCTCAGCCTCGTTCTGCGGCATACCACGGCACCGCGACGCGCTTCTTGGAGTCGATCCGCGTCACCGGATTGAACTCGGGGAGCCGCCAGCACGTCCACATGTGCTCCGACGAAGCCACGGCCATCCGAGTTGGCCAGCGCCACGGACAGCCCGCCATCTTGGTGATCCACGCCGGCGCGATGGCCGCGGCAGGTCACCGCTTCTACCTTTCAGCCAACGGCGTCTGGCTGACGGACGCGGTGGCTGCCGTGTATATTGATTTCGACGCTGTTCACTAGCGGAAGTGACCGATGCCCACGACTTTTGCCTCGCTCGGTCTGGACAAGCTCGACCGCAACGAGAGGGAAGGGACTCTCAAGCAGTATCAGTCGTGACTTGGCATGTCCGGGTCGAACCAAATGCTCAATGTGAAGCCAGAACGGACTGGCCTTTTACACTTCGCGCGATCCCAAACTCGCCGTGCGTCTGTCACGGGCGTTCGAGAAGGTATTGAGAGAAATGGGCCAGAACCGGCCATAACCCGTTTCGGTGGGCCGAAGTCCACGACGGAATCTTCGAAGCAATTGTGGATGGTTGGCCCTACGCCATTTATTATCGCTTGGAGGACGAGGCCGTCAGCGTATTCTCCATCTTTAACACGAACCGCGATCCGCAAGAGTGGATGGGCAGAATCTAATATGGCCACTCTCGTCCAAGCAATCCGCCTCGCCTTGCACTACGGCGAGACCCATCTCGGCGTCACCGATGTCCTCGGAGAGGACGTCGGCCCGCCGCTCGGCGGCGTCTTCACCGCGACTCAGGGCCTCGCCACCGCGTGGAACACCCCCCTCGACGAGCGCGGCATCCTCGGCACCGCCATGGGCCTCGCCTACGCCGGGTCGAAGCCGGTCGCCGAGATCCAATTCTGCGACTACGCCTTCAACAGCATCGACCTGCTGAAGGTCGCCGGGAACCAGCGCTGGTGCAGCGCCGGCGGCTTCCCCATGCCCATCGTCGTGATGACGCCCAACGGCGCCGGCATTCGCGGCAGCGTCTACCACAGCCACAGTTTCGAAAGTTGGGCGTCGCGGTTGGCCGGGTGGAAGATCGTCATGCCGTCGAATCCGCTCGACGCCTACGGGCTGATGCTCAGCGCCATCGCCGACCCAAACCCGGTGCTCGTGTTGTTGCCGAAAGCGCTGATGCGGGTGAAGGGGGACAAACTGCTCCCGGGCGAACCGACCGATGCTGACGAACTCGCCCGGCGGATCGACGCGCCTGTCAACGACCGCGTCAACTGGGTGCCCGACTGGCCCGAGATGCGCGAGCACTTCATCCCCATCGGCGAGGCGAGCTTGGTGCGCGAAGGCACTGCGGCGACGGTCATCAGCTACGGCCGGCCCGTGCCGATGTGCATGAAAGCCGCCGACGAACTGACGCGAGACTACGGCCATCAGTTCGATGTGATCGACTTGCGCAGCATCTTCCCGTACGACTGGGACATGCTCTCGCGGAGCATCGAAAAGACCGGCCGGGTGATGTTCGTGAACGAAGATACCGAAGTGACCAATTTCAGCGAGCACCTGCTGCGCCGCACCATCGAAGATCACTTCTACGATTTGTTGGTGCAACCTCGGCTGTTGCAGGGCAAACACATCCCCGGCATCGGCATGAACCAGATTTACGAAGACAACTCTGTGCCGCAGTACGCCGAGATCCGCGATGCGATGCGGGGGTTGGCCGCGGAAGCGGCGTGATCCATCACTTCTGCAAGATCAACTTGCCCCGGCGCGTCAGGCGTAATCGATAGCGCTCACCATTATGGACGATGACGATCTCCGTTTTCGTCGAGAACAACTCTTCGGAACGGAGCACGACTTCCGCATCCGTCGGGTCTGGCGGCGTGGACGCGGGATCGCTCGGACCTTTGTTGTGAGACTGCGTATCAGTCAGGTTGGCCATTTTCGATGAACTCGCACGAATTTTGTACTCTTTTTCTCCGGTGGATATTGACTCTAGTTGGTGGCGAGATAATGTAAAGGTAGATTGTTGAGAATTGATATCAGCAATTCTTCGAGCCCGCCCCGCTATCCGTTCGGGATGCACCGAGACTCTCGGTCGCTCACCCTCCGTCGCGCACGGCTCCGTTTCGAGTATCGAGACCGGCGATCCGCCGGCTCTACCCGCGGAGGTTTCCATGGTCCCCGTTCGCCGCCGTTTGGCTTTCACCCTGATCGAACTGCTAGTGGTCATTGCGATCATCGCCATCCTCATCGGCCTGCTGCTGCCGGCCGTGCAGAAAGTGCGCGAAGCAGCTGCCCGGATGAAGTGCAGCAACAACCTGAAGCAGATGGCCCTCGCCATCCATGGCTACCACGACGCGAACGAAAAGTTCCCGTACGCCACGACCGACCGCCAACCGGGCGAAGTGACGTCGAGCTACGTCACGGCCCAGATTTTGATCCTGCCGTATTTGGAGCAAGATGCAGTCGCCAAGCGCTGGAACCCGAAGCTCCCCCGCAACGACATCAGCACGGAAGTAGCCCTCGGGTATTCGAACAGCAGCCTGCAGAAGATGCTGATCCCGACGTACACCTGCCCGTCGATGACGCCGCCGACGGGGCCGTTGGGCGGAGCGGAGAACCGCGCCTACTGCAGTTACATCGTGGCGGCCGGCACGCAAGACGCCACGCTGCACCCGTACTGGTCGAGCTACGGCCTGCCTACGCCAGTCGCCTACAGCGGCGCGATCGTTCCGCTCAAAGATTATTCCACCGAACCGACCAACCCGAACCGGGTCACGAATATCCTCGGCATCACCGACGGCAGCTCGAACACGTTCCTCGTCGGCGAGACCGACTTCAAACCGGCGGGCGTTCCATCGCGTTCCTACGGCGGCGTTTGGGCCTACGGGTACATTGGCTATTCGTGGGGGACGACGTTCCAGCCGTTCAACAACCACAAGAACACGACCACTGTTTACGGCGCCTTCCGCAGCGAACACACGGGCGGGGCCAACTTCGCCTTGGCCGACGGCTCGGTCCGGTTCGTCCGGGATTCGATCACGCCGGCGACGTACAACGCGTATGGCTCCCGCAATGGCGGCGAAGTCGCCAACTTGGACTGACCCGCGAAGGAGCTCGAGTACCATGCGATGGCTCTATGCGATAATGCTGTTGGTTTCGGTAGTCGGTTGCGGCGGCAAATCGGACGCGGCGAAAACCGTCGCATCGTCCCCGCTCACTGTGGCAGAATGGAAGGCGCTGCCGGTCGAAGAGAAGTACCAATCGGAGACGATCGAACGCCTGAAGAAGGCCGATCCGAACCTCGAAACCCCCGAAGGCTGGGACGCCTTCAACCGCGCGACGCTGCAACCGGAACGGAGGAAGGACTTCCCCAACGCGATCAAGAAACGTTAAACTGTCACGAACTCACCCGAGGTATCCCGATGATTCGCACCGTCGCATTCGCAATTCTGTTCGCGTCGAGCACCGCGTTGCCCGCCGCCGAGACCAAGCCGCTTGCGATTCCAAATCTCCCCGAAGCCTTCAGCAGTTTCGGCGCGACCACGCTCGAGGGCTACGTCTATGTCTACGGCGGGCATGCCGGGAAGACGCATTCTTACGCCAACGAAACGACCCTCGGCAGGTTTCGCCGCTTGAAGATCGACGCCCCCGAAAAAGGTTGGGAAGAATTGACCGCCGGCACGCACCTGCAAGGCTTGGCGCTCGTCGGCTACAAGCAATCGGTGATCCGCATCGGCGGAATGGAACCGCGCAACTCCAAGTCCGAGAAGGCCGACAACAACTCCACGGCCACCGTTCAACGCTTCGACGTGAAAACGCAAAAGTGGAGCGACCTGCCCGAACTCCCCGCGGGTCGCTCGTCGCACGATGCGGTCGTCGTCGCGGATACTCTCGTCGTCGTCGGGGGCTGGAACATGAAGGGTGCCGGCGGGAAGAACGAATGGCACACGACGGCCCTCACGCTCGACTTAGCCGACGCCAAGGCCGAGTGGAAGATCCTCGAACAACCCTTTGGCCGCCGGGCTTTAACCGCCGCCGTACACGAGGGCAAAGTGTTCGTCATCGGCGGCATGAATGCCGAAGCCGGCATGGACAACTCGGTGAACGTACTCGATGCAAAAACCGGCAAATGGACGGACGGCCCGAAAGTCCCCGGCGACAAGATGAACGCGTTCAGTCCCGCGGCCTGCTCGCTCGACGGCAAGGTGTACCTCAACCCGTCCGATGGGAAAATCTACAGGATGAACGGCGAGAAGTGGGACGAAGTCTCGGCCATCAAGACTCCTCGGAAAGTCCATCGCATGGTGCCGCTGGCGGGAGGCCGGATACTCGTGCTGGGCGGGGCGACCAGCGAAGGTAGCGTCGGCAGCGGCGAAGTCGTCGGGACGAAGTGAAAGATCGCAGACTTGCCCCCGATACCAATTCACAGCGTGGCGATGTGGAACATCGGGCGAAGGCTTCGAGGTTGAGGGCGTCAACGCCCGCAAGAAGTGGGTGCGGGAACTCGAGGCTGCAACGAACCATGCGCCCGCACTTGCTATTTTTCGTGTCTTGCCGTGGACACAGTCGAGCCTCGTGCGCTACGCCGACTATCCCTTCAGCATTTTCAACACACCGATCGCCTTGCCACTGCGCAGCGACTCTTCAGCCATCTCCACCCCCGCGTGCAAATTCGGAGCGGCCTCGGCCGTGAATAGCGCCGCGGCCGCATTCGCCAGCACGATGCGCCGGGCCGGGCCGTCGGCTCCTTCCAACACGCCGAGGATAATCGCCGCGCTCTCGGTCGGGCCGGTCGCGCGGATGTCGGCCAGCGCGACGGGCTCCAGCCCGAAATCGCTCGCGTCCCATTCGTCGTTGTAAACGCGATTCCCTTCGACGATGCGGATCATCGTCGGCGCCGCGAGGGTCACTTCGTCGAGTCCGTCGAAGCCGCAGACGAGGATCGAACGCCGCGTTCCCAATTCCGCCAGTGCCCCCGCGAGCGTGTCCAATAGCTCGGCGTTGCCCACGCCGATGAGCTGATACTCGGCGCTCGCGGGATTGGCCAGCGGCCCGAGCAAATTGAAGATGGTGCGGATGCCGAGCTTGCGGCGGAGTTTGGCCAAATGGGCCATGCCGGGGTGGAAATGCGGGGCAAAACAGAACGCGTAGCCGATGCGGTCGAGCGAGCGCTGGGCCCATTCGACGCCCGAGTCGATTGGCACGCCGAGCTCGCGGAAGACATCGGCGCTGCCCGACAAACTGCTGACTGCGCGGTTGCCGTGCTTCACGACGGGCACGCCCGCCCCGGCCACGACGAACGATGCGGCCGTGCTGATGTTGAAGGTGCCGAGGTCGTCGCCGCCGGTACCGCAGGTATCGACGACCGGCCCGGAAATCGGCGCGAGGCGGATCATTTGCTCGCGCAGGGCGAGCGCGGCCCCGGCGACTTCGGCGGCGCTCTCCCCTTTGATCCGCAGGGCGACGAGCAGCGCCGATGCGAGGCCGTCTTCGACGCGGCCACCGAGCAAATCGCGGAAAATGGCCGGTGAATCGAACGCCTCGAGATCGTCCCCGTTCAGCAATTTCGCCATCGCCGACGCGAACCAAATCGGTTTGGGGAGTTCCACGGTACACCAGTGCGGGAGATGATGCTGTTATACCGCCGGCACGAAACAATCGAAAAAAAGCAGGAAAATCGCTTGCAAGTGTACGAGTGTAGGGTATAGTTCTATACAGTGTACATGTGACGTACCGAAATGTCACTCACAAATCTACAGGAACTCTTACGACGGAGAATTCGCAATGGCCGCGATCAAGCCTGAAAAAGCCGAAAAGCCTGAAAAAGCCGACAAGTCGAAATCGCTAGCCGCGAGAGCCGCGAAGTTCGGGAAGCCGGATAAACCCGCGCTGACCGAGTCGCAGCAAAAAATCTTTGTCTACATTTGCAAATACATCGAACAAAGCGGTTACCCTCCCGCGATCCGCGACATCGGCAAGGCGTTCGACATCGCCTCGCCCAACGGCGTGATGTGCCACCTGCGGGCGCTCCAGAAAAAAGGCTACATCCAGCGCGACGAGAAGAACGAAGAGCGCGGCGGCCGGGCTCGGTCGATCACGATTCCGGGCGTCTCCGCCGGCGGATTCAGCCTGCCGCTGCTCGGCGTCGTTGCGGCCGGGCCGACCATCGAAGCGGTGGAACAAGCCGACCGCCTCGAAATGAAGGATCTCTTCGGCCAAGAGAACCTCTACGTGCTCAAAGTCCGAGGTACATCGATGATCGACAGCCAGATCGCCGACGGCGATTACGTCGTCATCAAGAAGCAAGACTCGGCCGACAACGGCGAGAAAGTCATCGCGATGGTGGACAAAGCCATGACGCTAAAGAAGTTCTACAAACGCAAGGAGCACGTCCGCTTAGAACCGTGCAACAGCAACATGGAGCCGATTATCGTCGATCCGGACAAAGAATCGGTGTCGGTGCTCGGGGTGCTGGTCGGCGTGATCCGAAAATGCTAACACCGGTGCGATTCTTCACAGAATCGACGGGGTCTGATCTGGCTGGTGCGCCGGTTTTCATGCGTTTTGTAAGAATTTCACGGGTTCAAGTCCTGGGAGTGGTTGCAAAGCTGCCGGAGGCACAAAACCGAGCAATTCCGTGAGCTTTACGTTCCCCGGAATCAGTGGAGGTGACCGCAACCCCCCGCGGAGCCGTTAACGCAGGTAGACCCGAAATCGTTTGCCGGGGTGCTCGCCGAATTTGAAAAGCAAGCCGAGGCAGTGGTGATCCCCGAAGAGCTGTCGGGGTTGGAACTGACCGATGATCGCCAGTGGGACGTGGCACGTCCGGGTGAGTTCGGCGCGCACTCGATAACGAAGTCGGAATTGGACGCTTATGCCGAAGAATGCGACCGCTGCCACGAGCCGCTGATCGTCCGGCTGGGGAGTCCTTTCTCAACACCCCCGGTTTCACAATGGTGCGAGCCCCTCTCGGCCGAGGCGGGTCAGCAAACACCGCACGCGGCTTGCGACCGCCACCAACCCGCCGCTGGCGACCCGCATCAAGGGCCGAGGGAGTCGCGAGTTCCTTCAAGCCTGTGCGGATGGTCCGATCCGACATCCCGGTGGCCGTGGCGACGGCCGCGATTCCACCCCGGCCGAGCGACCGGGCCTCGACCGCCGCCCAACGCCGACTGCCGCGCTCGTCCAAATCCAAAACCAGGTCGGCGTACTTCAAACGAACGGCGGCTATGATGGATGCGTCCTGCATCCCAAGAGTATGGCGGAAGTCGGGTCAAAATCTCAATGCCACTTCCAGTAAGTAAATCTTGCGAGAGGCCTAATTAGACGATTCACTGAGATATTCTGACCAGCGATATCCCTTCAATTCTTTCTCATGATGCGTTCGACAAACAGGGGGCACACATCCTGAGGATCCTGGTAGATAGGGATTCCAAGGCAACATATTGGACTTGGACCGAATGCAGGCTTTGGACTTCCCCACGAAAAACGGGCGCGCAGTTAAGGATGTTCGGAATATTCGAACTCCGCCGGGGCGACGTACCCCAGCGATGAGTGTCGTCTCTGTCGGTTGTAAAACACTTCGATGTACTCGAACAGACTCGCCTTCGCCCCCTCGATCGTCGCGTAGTCCTCGTGGTGGACGAGTTCCTTCTTCAGGGTCGCGAAGAACGACTCCATCGGGGCGTTGTCGTAGCAGTTCCCCCGGCGGCTCATGCTGCACTCGATGCCCCGCTCGGCCAAGGCCCGCCGGTAGTGATCGCTGGCGTACTGGCTCCCGCGATCCGAGTGCGCCACCAAGCCCGCGTCGGGGAACCGTTGCTGC
>JBBRUN010000250.1:0-8191 GCA_038247765.1 Gemmatales bacterium
AGAAGTAGGCGTGTGCGACCCGGCCGATGACGACGAAGCGGTTCGGAGCGTCATCCCGCCGGCGATGATTCGACTTAAGTAGCTGCTTCTCATTGAACTTCCGACAGATTGGTCGGAATCCGTCGATTTCAGTTTCGGTGCTTTCGGAGCTTTCGCTGCTTTCGGTGGAGGGGGTCGAGATAATGACCGAAAGCTAAAACTGAAACCGAAATCGATTCGACGCACATCGCAAATCGCTCAATATTCCGCCCACATCCCGTAGTTCACCCACTCCGCAGGACCGGCACAGCTATTCGGGCTAGACCGAATCCGCACATTCGTTACTATCGTTTTCCCACACGGCGCCGGAATGCGCTCGTACCATTGGTTCGACCCGTACAACCGCTACAGTTTCGCGGAGCGAACCTTGAATCGCACCTTGCTCAAGATCGAACGGCTCGAAGACCGCACCGTGCCCAGCGCCGTTGCGTTCGCCACCGATCACCTGCTCGTCACGTACACGGACACCGCACCCGCGGCGAAGACCGTCGCCAAACTCGCGAAGTCGCCGTTGGCCGAATCGGTGACGTCGCTCGGCCTCGGCATTTACCGGGTCGATCTGGCGCATGGGGTCGATCTCGACAAAGCCATCACCCTGTTCGCCGGGCAACCGGGGATTCAATCGGTCGCCCGCGATTCCATAGTCTCGGTGGCGCAAACGCCGAACGATCCGCGGCTGAGCGAACTCTGGAGCCTGCAGAAGATCAACGCGTCGCAAGGCTGGAACGCGACCACCGGCACCGGGCAGACGATCGTCGCCGTGATTGATACGGGCATCGACTACACGCACCCCGACCTCGCCGCGAACATTTGGACGAACACCCGCGAAGTCGCCGGCAACGGCCGGGACGACGACAACAACGGCTACGTCGACGACGTGCGCGGCTACGACTTCAGCGCCAACGACGCCGACCCGAGGGATGAAAACGGCCACGGTACGCACGTCGCGGGGATCGTCGGCGCCACGGGGAACAACGGCGTCGGCATCACCGGCGTCGCGCAACGCACGCGCATCATGGCCTTGCGATTCATGGCCGCGGACGGCAGCGGTTACACCAGCGACGCGGTGCGAGCGATCGACTACGCCATCCGCAACGGCGCGAAGATTTTGAACAACAGTTGGGGCGGCGCCGCGGCCGATCCGACCCTCGCCGCGGCCATCGAGCGCGCCCGCGCCGCCGGGGTGATCGTGGTGATCGCGGCCGGGAACGAGCAGGCCAACAACGACGCGACCGCCAGCTACCCGGCCACTTATGCCCGGCAATCGAACAACACCGTGGTGGTCGCATCCACATCGAGCAGCGATCAACTGTCGTGGTTTTCCAACTACGGCGCCCAGACGGTGACGATCGCCGCACCGGGGGAGAGCATCCTCAGCACGGCGCTGGGCGGCGGATACATCACGAAGAGCGGCACGTCGATGGCGACGCCCGTGATCAGCGGGGCGCTCGCTTTGCTATGGGATCTGCATCCGACTTGGACCTATACGCAGATCCTCGACAAGTTGAAAACGTCGGTCGATACGTCGAGTGCGCTGAGTGGGAAAGTGAGCACCGCCGGGCGGATCAACTTGGCGAAGCTGCTCGATGCGTCGACGCCCATATCACCGACAGTCCCACCGCCGCCGGCTGAAACGCCCGCGCTCCGCTGGGGCGGAAACGGCCCCAAGGTGACTTCGGCCGTATTCGGCGGATCGAACGCGACCTCGTTCAACACCGTGCGCGTGACCTTTGACAAGAAGATCAACGCGCCGACGTTCACCGCGGCCGATGTCGTGTTGACGGGGCCGAGCGGACGGATCGCCGTCACCGGCCTGACGGCCGTGGCGAACACGAACAACTCGGTCTTCGATATCACCTTCGCCACGCAATCGGTGGCGGGCACCTACACGGCCGGCATCGGCCCGGACATCTGGGACACGCAAGCGAAGCGGATGGATCAAAACGCGAATGGCATCGCGCTGGAAGCGGCCGACGCGTACTCCGCGACGGCGCGGCTCGGCAGCGCGACCCCGCCGCCGGTTTCCCCCCCGCCCGCCGCCGCGAGCCGGCGGACTTTCGCTTCGACCGCATCGAATGTGGCCATCGCCGACCAACGGACGACCCGGGTGAATTTCGAAGTGACCGACACTTTCAACGTGTCGAACCTCACGGTGAACCTCGATGTGTCCCACGGCCGCATGGCGGATCTGATGATCCGCCTGCGCTCGCCCGACGGCCGGACGGTGACGCTGTTCAACCGGCGCAATTTGAATTTGTCGGGGGTCACCTTCGACGACGGCGCCGCGACGACGCTATCGGTCGGCTCGTTGATTCGAGGGGCGTCGGTACGCCCGGAAGAAGTATTGGCCGGATTCGGCGGACGCGCCGCGAAGGGGACGTGGACGCTCGAAGTCTTCGACCTGTTCGCGGGGAACACCGGCAGCGTCCGGAGTGCGAGTCTGTCGTTCGGTGCGACCGCACCCACGGGGGCCTTGGCCAAGTTCGCGACGGCGGATGTCAGCACGGCGGCGCGACCGGATTCGATTGCGAAGAAGTGAGTCAGTGCCAATTTTCGCCCCGACTCGGAATTACCCCAGCAGCCCCACGAGCGCGTCTTTGCCGACGCGGGAGCAGTAGTCGCCGAAGCCTTCGCTCGGCTGGCGGTCGGCCTTGTATTGCTTCATCAGCTTGCTCAGGCGCGGCACGAGCTGATCCTTCGGCACCAGATCCTGCAGTTCGAAGCTCAGGCGGTCCGCTTCGATGCGCCCGCCGACGTAGAGGGTGTACTTCTCCCCCGATCGGCCGACGACGCCGATGTCCGAGTTGTACGGCCGCGCGCAGCCGTTGGGGCAGCCGGTCATCCGCATACTGATCGGTTGATCGGCCAAGCCGAGCGACGCGAGTTCGGTTTCGAGTTGATCCACGACACCCGGCAAGAAGCGCTCGCTCTCGCTGATGGCCAGCGGGCAAGTCGGGATGGCGGGGCAAGCCATGCTCCACTTCTGCACCATGCTCAGGTTCTCGCTCCGCGGTACGCCGTACTCGTTCAGCAGCGAATCGACCGTCGGGCGATCCTTCGTGGCGATGTCGCAGAGGAGCACATCTTGCTGGGCCGTGACGCGCAGGTTGCAACGTACCTTTTCCACAATGCTTCGCAGCGCCGAACGCAGCCGGTACGAGCCTTCATCTTTCACGCGGCCATTCTCGACGCTGACGCCGAGGAACCAGTGGTCGCCCCCTTGGGCGTGCCAGCCGAGGTGGAGATCGACGCCGGTGATCGGGGCGTGTTTCGGTTCGACGAGGGTCTTCTGGAAGTAGTCCTTGGCGAAGATCGCGCGGAACTTCTCGACGCCCCAATCGGCCATGAGATACTTGATGCGGGCGCGCTTGCGGTCGGCGCGGTTGCCGTGATCGCGGAAGAGCTTGATGACCGCTTCCGCGGCGAAGACGACTTCGTCCGGCGTCACGAAACAAACCGGTTGACCGAGGTGCGGGAAGGTTTCGGGTTTGGAGTTGGTCATCCCCATGCCGCCGCCGACGAGGACGTTGTACCCGAGCGTCCTCCCGTCCTCAACGATGGCGAGGAACCCGAGGCACTGGGCGTAGATGTCGATGCAGTTGTCGTCCGGCCGGGCGAAGCCGACCTTGAACTTGCGGGGCAGGTAGAGCTTGCCGTAGATCGGTTCGGCGACGTTCGGATCTTCGGGCGGCGCGACCACTTTGCCGTTGAGCCACATCTCGATGTACGACTGCTTTCCCGCCACGGGGGTCAGGTGGTCGGCCACCTTCACCGCGAGTTCCTGCATCTGTTTGCGGGTGGGGTCGGCGAGTGGCGCCGGGCAGCTCATCACGTTGCGGTTCACGTCGCCACAGGCGCTGATAGTGCTCAGAAGAATCTCGTTGATGCCCGCGATGGTCGCTTTGAGATTCCCTTTCAGCACCCCGTGCAGTTGGATGCTCTGGCGCGTCGTGAAGCGCAGCGTGCCGTTGGCGTACTTCCCGCAGATGTCGTCCATCGCGAGGTATTGGTCGGCGGTCATCACGCCGCCGGGCATGCGGAGGCGCAGCATCATCATGTAGGCCTTGCCGACGCCGGGCTTCGCGCGGTTCTTCCGGGCGTCGCGGTCTTCCTGTTGGTAGGTGCCGTGGAACTTGATGAGTTGCTTGGATTGCTCGGTGAAGTGGTCGGTATCCTGCGCCAATTCTTCGAGGAGATCGCCCTTGAGGTAGCGTGAGGTGTCTTTGATGCCTTCCACCGGGGACGGCTTGGGTGCGGTCGCGGGTTCCGTGGTCATGGTCGAAGTTGCTCGCGGTCGGAAATCGTCGGAGATAGATTCACGCAGTTCATTTTAGGCAAAGAGTTGAATCGCGGAAGGGCGAATGGAGCTTAGGGCCAATTCCGATTGTGACGGCGCGAGAGTTGCCAGAGTTACAACCGCGGTCGAGATTCCCCCGCAATTCTTGCGGCGGACGTACTCGACCGGTTCTTCCGAAAGAGTGTGCACCGATGGTCCGATTCAAACTGGCCGGTACTTGGATGGTGGCCCTCGCCCTCCTCGCGGTATTGGGCTTCGCCCCGACGGCCGAGACGGCTGAGCCGAAACGAGAAGACGCCAAGGTCGCCGCGAAAGCCGATCACTCCGAACACGATGCGATGTTCGCAGCCTGCGCCAAAGCCTGTTCCGACTGCCAACGGGCCTGCGACATGTGCACGACGCACTGCTGCCACATGCTGGCCGAAGGCAAGAAGGAACACAAGACGGCGCTGGCGACGTGCCAAGACTGCGCGACCATCTGCGCAGCGGCTTCGCAAGTCGTCGCCCGCGGCGGCCCGTACTCGAACACCATCTGCCTCGCTTGCGCCGATTGCTGCTCGAAGTGCGGTAAGGAATGCGAAAAATTCCCGGAAGACAAACACATGAAGATGTGCGCCGAAGAATGCCGGAAGTGCGAAAAAGCCTGCGTGGACATGGTGAAGCACACCACCAAGTAATGCCGGGTTGAAAAACGGAAATGCCACCCGAGCCGTCTCGGGTGGCATTTCCGTTTCGCGATCGGTTTACCAGCGGACGATGGCGCCGATGGTGGCGGTGAACATGTTGTTGTTGCCTTCGAACGGGCGACCGTTCTCGTTGCGGTCGTAGCGGACTTCCGGCATGATGTACAACCACGGCGTCGGCTTGTAGGTGATGCCGGCGGTGACGGCGGTGTAAAGGCCGCTGGTGCCGGTGCGGAAGCCTTGTTCGTCGTTGAAAAGTTCGACGCGGAGCTTGGTTTGGATCTTGTCGGTCGCGTCGTACAGCAGGTAGTTGGCCACGCCGTACCATTCGGCGAAGCCGATGTCCGGAGCGCTATCGATGTGCGAGTAGGTGGCATCGGCCACGTACGTGAGTTTGTCGGTGACCTTGTGGCTCAAGAGCAAGTTATACGCGTTGTAGTAGCTGAAGTTCTTGCCGGCGTCGAAGGTCGGATCGGTGATCGAGGTCGTGAACGAGACGCTGGTATTGCCGTCTTTCGGGGCCCACTTCAACTGGCCGAGATAGGTCGTCCGGGCGACGCTGCTGAAGAAGTTATCGTTGCCGAGCACGATCCCGTTCAGCATCGACCAGTTGTCGCCGAGCGGCGTCGAAACCGTCACGCCGGTGTGGGTGAACGGGTTGTACTGGAACAAGTACGAACGCGAGACGAACGGATTGCTGATGCCTTGAACCACTTCGTACCCGATCGGCGTAGCGAATTTGCCGACGCGGACGGTAGATCCTTGGCCGCCGAGGTTCGGCAGGAACATGTCGACGTAGCCTTGGAAGAGGTCGAAGCCGTAGGTTTCGCCGCGGGTTTGGCGATCCGTGAGCAGGCCGCGCGACGGGGTGAAGCGGTAATCGGTACCCCATATCAGCAAGTCGGCGGCACCGCCGATCTGGAATTCCTTCTTCTCAGTGTCGATGGTTTTTTCGACGTGGAGCCAGTTCTGGTTGAGCGAGAACTGCTCGGCGCGGTCGATGAACGGCACGGGCAACGTGCTGCGGTTCACCGAACCGGTCGTGTAGCTCCCTTGGGTCCAGCCGTAAACCTTCCAGCCGTTGCCGGCGAGCGTCTGCCCGGCCCGGCTGCTCTCGAGCAGTTTCTGGAGCAAGAACTTGTCTTCTGGCGGCGCCGGCTCTTCGGCCGGAGCTTCCGGGGCCACGGTCGGCACCGGTGCGGGTGCGACCATCGGCATCGGTACCGGCACCGGGAGCGTGGCCGGCACCGGCGCTTGCGTGGCGACAGGGACTTCACTGAGCTTGACGACGGGGGCTTGCGCGTACGACAAAGCACCTGTGAGGAAAAGGCCCGATAAAGCGAGGCCGGCGATCCATTTCATGGCGGCAGTACCTTCCGTGAGAACCGATTGGGTGGATGTTCCCCGGAAGTCCGTATCCGGGGATGCTGATGATTTCGGATGCACCGGCCCGTCCGTTCCACCTGTACCGGTTGAATTGTGAAGGTCGATTGCCCGGTGGCACGGCGCAATCGGCCAATCGCAAACTTTGGCACGACCGGCCAGATTTTGCGGGATTCGGGAGAGTTTTGCTCAAGCCGGCTGCACCGTGGAATTCGCATCGAAATCGAACAAGTTCGGATCGCATCTCGTCCAATCGACAAGCAATTTCGGGCAGCCGCCTACGCATCGCGGTTCCGGAGTGATCCGGTTGTGACGAGCCCGTCGGCACTTTACCGGAGGAGAATGCCGACGCACTTGAGCGGGCGGTTTCCCCGACACTAAACTGGTTTTGTCGATTCGCCGGCTCGCAGATTGGCGTTGCGAAATCCGGCGACTCGGGTAATGGTCATAGCATGAGCACCGGACCGAACAGTTTTCCGATTTCGCAGGGTAGACTCCTCGATTTCCCCGACGATCCCGCCGACTGCATGCGACGCTTGTACCGGCAGCACGGCGAGGTCGCCGCGCTCGAGGATCACGGGCAGCGGATCGCGTTTGTCTTCGGCCCGAAGTACAACCATCAGGTCCTCAGCGACACCGCGACGTTCCACTCGCGGTTCTTCCCGATCCGGGGTCCGCGGAATTCCGCCCAACGTCGGCTCACGTCCGGCTTGCTGAACATGAACGGCGACGACCACAAGCGCCACCGGCGCATGGTCGCGGCCCCGTTCCAGCGCAGTTCGATCTCGAACTACCAAGACGGCATCGCCGACCTCGCCCGGCAGATGGTCTGGAGTTGGAAGGCCGGGGAAACCCGGGATATGTCCCGCGAGATGAACGAGTACATGCTCCGCGTCACCAGCGGCTTGCTCTTCGGCTTCGACGAACACGACTTGGCTTATCAGATCGGCCGGGCGACCGAGCGCTGGGTGACGATGAACCACGAAGTCGGCATGGGGGCGTTCGTCTCGGACCCCGACATCACCGCGTCGTACGGCACGCTGCTGGAATACGCCGACGAACTCGAAGCGCGCATTCGCCAAATGATCGAACTGCGCCGCTCGACCCCGGCGGGGACCGATGTGCTCTCGCTACTGCTGCAAGCCCGCGACGAAAACGGCCACGGTATGACCGACGGCGAGTTGATCGGCCAAGCGGCGGTACTCTTCGGGGCCGCCCACCTGACGACCGCGCACACCCTCACGTGGGCGCTCTTCTTGCTTTCGCAGCACCCGAAGGTGGCGGGCGAGTTGGTCGCGGAATTGCGTGCGACCCTGAGCGAGGCCTCGCCGACGTTCGAACAGACCGAGCAGATGCCGTTGTTGAACCGCATCGTGAAGGAGAGCATGCGCGTGCTCCCCGCCTCGGCCTATTCGCAGCGCATCACGTCCGAGCCGGTGCAAATCGGGCCGCTGGCGTTAGCCAAGGGCACCGTCGTCGTCTTCAGCCCGCTGATCTCGCACCGGATGCCGGAGTTGTTCGATCAACCCGAGCGATTCTTGCCGCAGCGTTGGGAGTCGCTTTCCCCGGCGCCATATTCGTACATTCCTTTCGCGTCGGGGCCGCGCTTGTGCCTCGGATCGTCGCTGGCGATGATGACCGTGAAGACGACGCTGCCGACGATCTTGCAGCGTTTCCGCCTCAGCGTCGTCCCGGATTCGGTGATCGACGCCCGCGTGATCGCCACGATGCTGGCCCCGACCACAGGGATGCCGATGCAGATCAGCGCGGCCACATCGAACTTCACCGC
>JBBRUN010000251.1:0-8169 GCA_038247765.1 Gemmatales bacterium
CAGATCAAGGAGTTCAACGCGCGGCTGAAAGGGACGGAGAAATTCTGGTGCGAATCGAACGCGGAAGCGATGCTGGAACTGGTCTGCTGGACGCTCCGCGAAGAGGGCCGCACTTTGGAAGATTATTTCGAAACCCGCCCGACCTCAGCCTTCCGCCGCAAAGACCCGAAAACCCTCGCCTGCTGATCCGGACAAACCGTGTCCTGCACCCTGGCAAAGCGTGTCCTACACCCCTTGGCGCACCCGACGGCAAACCTCCATTGACTTCCGGCGCGCATCGGCGAATACTGACAGTATGTGGAAGGTCGCACTCACCCTCTGGTTCTCGGTCGTGACGCTTGTCGGTCACGGGCACTGCTGTTGCGCCGACGCCAAAACAGTGGTGTCGCCGAGTGCCGCAATCCCGTCGAATGATGCCCGACCGGCTGAAAACTCGTGTTGCCATCGTTCGGTTCCGGCTCCGAAGCCTGAGGAACCGACCAAGCCGATTCCCGCGAAGAAATGCCCCTGCGAGCGAACCGCGACGGCCGCTCTCGTCTCACCGGAATCGAATCACGAAGTCGCCATCGACTCGACGATATTCGCGATTGAAACGCGAACAACTGCCGGCGCTGGTGAGATTCGGTCCACGACAGATTCGATTCGAATCGCCCCGTTCGCACTTTCTGGCCGGGCGTTGTTGACGGCCTATTCCATCTTGCGCTGTTAGTCGCACTTCTGCGCCATTTCCCACGACCAAACTTCTCACTCTCACGGAGGGATCGCCATGATCCGTTCCCTACTTTGCGCCTCGGGCGTCGGCATCGCTCTCGTCGCGGCCGGTTGTTCGAATAACTCCGCACCGACGCCGTCGTCGGCACCCGTACCCGCCACGAAACCCGACGGCGAACACGGCCACAAACCAAGCGCCCACGGTGGTGTGCTCGTGCCCATCGGCGGCGACAACTACCACGCCGAGGCGGTGTTCGAGAAGGCGGGCACGCTCCGCCTCTTCACCCTCGGCAAGAACGAAGCGACCGTGCTCGAAGTCGAGTCGCAAGAATTGGCCGCGTCTGTCCGACTCATTCAAGACTCGGTTTGGGAACCGCTCGCACTGAAGCCCGAGCCTCAAACCGGCGACAAACCCGGCACGACTTCCCAGTTCGTCGGCCAGTTGCCCAAGGGGATGGCCGGGAAAAAGGTCGTCGTCAAAATCTCGGCGCTCCGCATCGGCGGCGAGCGCTACCGCATCGCTTTCGAATCGACGCCAGCCGCGGACGATCACAACATCCCGACGAAGATCGTCGACGACGACGAAACGAAACTCTACTTGACGCCGGGGGGCAAGTACACCGCGGCCGACATCGCCGCCAACGGCAACTTCACGGCATCGCAGAAGTTCAAAGGGCTGAAAGCCGAGCACGATTTGAAACCGAAAGTCGGCGACAAAATCTGCCCGATCACGCTCACGAAAGCCAGCTCGAAGTTCGCGTGGATCGTCGATGGAAAGAGCTACGACTTCTGTTGCCCGCCGTGCGTCGACGAATTCGTGTTGACGGCCAAAGAGAAGCCGGCCGAGATGAAACCGCCGGAAGAGTTCCGCCAGAAATGATTCGATCCTTCACCCCATCCGGAGTCCGGCCCATGACCCGCATCGCATTCGCAGTCGTTCTCGTCGCCATCGCTTTCGTCGCCGGTTGCGACAACAAATCCGCCGCCCCGACCGCCCCGACGACCTCGCCGACCTCACCGGCGAAATCGACCGCACCCGCCGACGACGACGTCGCCAAAGAACGGGCCAAGCTCAGCGCGACTGACCTCGCGCTCGTCGAAGCGCAAGAGTGGTGCGTCATTTCGAGCGAGGAGCGACTCGGGGCGATGGGCGCGCCGATCAAGCTCGACATCAAAGGCCAACCGGTGTTCGTCTGCTGCAAAGGCTGCCAACCGAAAGCCCTTCGCGAAGCAGACGCCACCCTCGCCAAAGTCGCAGAGCTGAAGGCGAAGAAGCTGAAGGAAAAGCAATGAGGCGAACTGTCATCGCCGCCGTAGTTTCGCTTGCGTTCATCGGCGGAGCGTGTCGTGCGGACACGCCCTCCGAAGTGTTTGAAAAGCGCATCGCGCCGATATTCAAATCGCCGAATCCGTCGAGCTGCGTGCAGTGCCACCTCGCGGGAGTCGACCTGAAAGACTACATCCTACCCGATTCGGAGCAAACCTTCCGCAACCTTCGGGATCAAGGGTTGATCGACCTCGCCGCGCCGGAGAAATCGAAGATCGTGAAGCTCATCGAGATGGGCGCCGGGGACAAAAAAGCGAACGCGGTGCAAGCGAAAATGCGCACGGCCGAACGCGAGGCGTTCATCGCGTGGATCGCGGCCTGCGCCGCCGACCCGAAGTTGAAAACGTCGCCGAAGCTCGATGACAAAGATCGAGCCGTGCCGAGCCGTCCGGTCGAAGTGATCCGGCACGAGCGCAAGGATCGCGTGCTCGATTCATTCGAGAAAAATGTCTGGGCGTGGCGCTTCCGTTGCATGAACTGCCATACCGAAGGTACTCCGCAGAACGACAAGCTCCGCAAAGAGCACGGCGACCGCGTGGCGTGGGTGAAGAAAGACGGCGCTTCCGCGACTCTGGAATCGCTGATCGCCTCGAAGCTCATCGACGTAGCCGCACCGGAGAAAAGCCCGCTGCTGACCAAGCCCCTCGGCGAAAAACATGGCGGCGGCGTCAAGTTCGTCGTCGGCGACGACGCTTACAAGGGTTTTCGAAATTGGATCGAAGATGTCGCTGCCATCCGCGGTGACAAGTACGCTACCGCGAAGGAGCTACCGGTCGCCGAGATCGGTCCGGAGAAATTCGGCACCGATCTGTGGTTGAAGTTAACCAACTGTCCACCCGATTGGGCCGACAAATTCCTTCTCGTCAAAGTGTTTGCGTGGGACGCCAAAACGAAAGCGTGGGAGACCTCGCCCATCGCCGTGTCGGATCGCGTCGTCTTCGGCAAAGGCAAACTCTGGCAGCACACGCTGACGCTCTTGGCCGAAAAGGATTCGGCCCGGGCCAAGGCCTGGCGGACGAAGACGGCGTTGCCGGATGGGAAGTACTTTGCGAAAGCCTACGTCGACGCCGATGGCAAGTTGGCCAAGGATTGGAAGGCCCTGCTCGGCGAGACGGAATTCGCCGGCGGGGTGGAATTCCAAGCGAAGTGGAAAGAGGGCTACGGCTCGATGACGGGCGTCGATGCCGCGAAGGTCAAGAAGTGAATCGAGCCACCGACGGGCTCGGCATTCCATGAGAAATGGATAGCGGAGCCCGATCAGTCGAAGGGGTGGAACCCGCCGGAGTGCACGCCGATGCGGGGATGGCCTCTTCAATACGAAAGCCGCAACGGGTGTTCCGGAGCGGAGCAGTTTCATCATCGTTGAACGGGAGATCGCCATGAATCGTCGCGAAGTGCTGGCCGGTGTGGGTGCGGGTGTCGCCGTCCTCGCCGGCGTCGGCAGCGTCCGGGCCGAAGACAAGGTCCAAGACAAGCTCAAGGAAATGAAAGAGTGCTGCACCGAGTGCGGCACGACCTGCGGGAAGTGCTTGGCCGAGTGCCTGAAGTGCTACGCCCATTGCGCCGCCCTCGTGGCCGGCGGCAACAAAGCCCACGCCGAGTGCATGCAAGCGTGCCTCGATTGCTCCGAGTTCTGCAAACTCTGCCTGACCATCTGCGGCCGCGGCGGCCCGATGATGGCGATCTGCTGCGAAGCCTGCGCGAAATCCTGCGAGATGTGCGCCAAAGCCTGCGAGAAGTTCCCGGACGACAAAACCTGCGCAGCCTGTGCGAAGATGTGCCGCGAGTGCATCAAGTGCTGCAACAGCTGCTGCAAGAAGTAAACGGTATCGATCGGTCACCCCGCCAGTAATGCCAAGGAATGCCGGGCGACCCGATTCACTTTCGTGTCGCCCCGGCTCTTCAATTGCAACGGCTTGACGGCGGCGGTCGCGTCTTGGGGCGCGAACTTCCCCAGCGCCTGAATTACCGAGATCTGCACGTCCTCATCGCGATCTTGCAGCATCTCGATGAGCCGGGGAATCGCGAGCGCCGGAACCTTATCGAAGCGCCCGAGCGCCTCGGCGGCGCGTTGGCGTAGCGCCGAATCTTTCGAGCGGCTGATCTGATCGACGGGCGGAAACTCGGCGGCGGTGGCGGGAATGATCCGGCCGAGCGCTTCGATGGAGGCGACTTTTTCGCCGAACTTGCCGACCAGCCCGGAGCGAATGAGTTTATCCAAGTCGGCCGAGCGGTTGTCGATGCGGGCCAGGGCGATTTTCGCCCAGTGCGCGCGATCTTGGAACGTCGATTTCGCCAGCGATTCGAGCCGATCCTTCGCCGCGATCGGCTTCGGTTCGATCTCCGCGAGGGCCCGAGTAGCCCGCGTCCGCACGGCGGCGCTCGTGTCGTTGGTCGCCAGCGCCGCGAGCTTGGCGATGATCTCGGCCGTCGCCGACTTCAAATGAACCGCGCTGCCGGTCGCCTGCAAACGCACGGACTCCGACGGGTCTCCCAATAACTTCAGCACCGATACCAGCGCTTCGGCCGGGGCCATAGCCACGAGTACCCGCAGCGCCGTGCCCCGGAGTTCGTCGCTGGCTTTGCCATCGCGGATCGTGGCGAGCAGCGTGGGCTTCGCAGCTGTGGCCGACGATCCGAGTTCGGCGAGTGCCGCCAGCGCGATCTGCCGGACTTCGGTATCGTCGTCGGTCGCCGCGGCTTTGACGAGATCGTCTGCGGCCGTTGCGGCGAGTGGGCCGAAGTCGGCCAGGGCATTCACCGCCGCGGTTCGCACCGACGCGATTTCGTCCTTCAACAACTTGGCCAACCGGGGCACCGCCGCTGCACGGCCTTTGGAATCGAGCGTCGCCACGTAGGCGATCGCCTGCTTGCGGATGGTCGGTTCCGCATCTTCGAGCAGCGGCGTGATGGTCTCGGCGAAGCTGCGACCGGGCACGCCCATCCTCGCCGCGGCTTGCAAACCGAGGTTGCGGAGTT
Source organism: Gemmatales bacterium (assembly GCA_038247765.1). Lineage (GTDB taxonomy): Bacteria > Planctomycetota > Planctomycetia > Gemmatales > Gemmataceae > JALHQU01. The sequence continues at coordinate 5,018 of JBBRUN010000251.1, forward strand.
GGGCTTCTTTGTGGGTCAGGGCGATTTTCATCAGCGGGGTCGCCTTCGCCGCGTCCCCGGTGACCGTCGTCAGCGCCCGACAGGCTTCGAGGCGGACATCGGGCGAATGGGCTTCGGCACCGATGATTTTGAAGATCGCCTCGGCGGTCTCTTTCGCCGGCGGGCCGATTTCCCCGAGCACGTACAAGGCCTGATACAGGACGAGTTGATCCTTGTCGGCGAGCAATTGGCCGACCGGTTCGACGCTGCCGGCACCGATGGTGACGAGCAGATTCAGCACGCTGAAATCGAACTCGTACGGCACATTCGGCTGCGCTTCCTTGGCCGATTTGCGGATCGACTCGGCGAGGTCGGGCGCGGCCGGTGCCGCCTTGGCCCCGAAATCGAGCAGCTCTTCCGCCGCAGTGGTGCGGACGAATTTGTTCGGATCGACGAGCGCCGTGCGCAGCGCTTCGACCGAATCCGCCGGCAGCGGTTTGAAACGCGACAACTGCTCGGCGGCGGTCACGCGGACACCCTCCTCGGGGTGCGATAGCAGCTTCACAACTTGCGGCGGCGACGTGACGCCGAGTTCCGCGAGGCAGTGGTAGGCCGCATCGCGGACGAACGTGGAAGCGTCTTCCGCCAGCGGCCAGATTTTCGGGATCGCACTCTTCGCCTTCAATTTCAGGCGGGCGATGGCGATGAGCGCGTGTTCGCGCACCGGGGCATCGGTGTCGGTGAGGGCTGTCAACAAGATCGGCAGGCCTTTCTCGACGGCGGCCGACTCGCCCGGTTCGCCGCAGTAGATCAACGCGATCACCGCCGCTTCGCGGACGCTGTTCGGCTGGTGCGGCAGTACTTGGCCTTCGCCGAGGTTCGTTTTGTCCTTCAACAATTCGATGAGACCGGGAATGACGGTCGGATCGGTCTCGGCGAGCGTCGCTAGCAGATCCGCCGTGGCCAATTGCGGCTCGCGTTTGGTCTTGGCAAGCTGCTTCAACAACCGCGCCGACTCGGTCGCACCCGGAGCGGGGAGGCTCGGCGCGCCGCCCGGTTGCGTGGGCGCGGCGTCGACAACTGGCGGGGTCTTCTTCTTGCAGCCGGCACAGAGTGCCAGCGCGATGGAGCAAATGACGATGGTGCGCATGGGTTGGATCTTAGCCTTTCGCTAACGTCAGCACATTGATTTCGGGCGGGCAGTTCAATCGGATCGGCACCCCGGCTTCGCCGAGACCGCGCGACACGAAGACCTGCGAGAACGGCGCTTGGACCAATCCGCCGCGGTACTTGGCCCCGTACTTCGAGGGCATCCAAGCCGTGCCGCAACCGGGAATATACGCTTGCCCGCCGTGGGTGTGGCCGCCCAGTATGAGCCCGACGCGGGGATCGGAATTGGTCTCGGCGTAATCCGGATTATGCGCCAGCAAGATCACGGCTTCACCGGCGGGGATACCGTCGAGCGCCGCATTCAAGTTCGGTTTGCCCCACCAGAAATCATCGACTCCCGCGAACCAGAGCGCGTCGCTGCCGCTGAATACACAATGAGAACGGTTGGTCACATCGGTCAGGGGCGTGGCCCGAATCATCTCGCGGTAGACTCGTCCGTTGTCTTGCATGTCGTGGTTGCCCGGCACGGCGAAAACCCCGAGCGGGGCCCGGAGCGTTGAAACCACTTCCAAACAAGCCGGCAATTGCTCGGCCGATTGCGTGCCTTTGTGTGCGAAGTCGCCGACGAGGGCGTAAGCATCGGCGTTTAGACCTTGAGCGATCGCCACGGCGGCGCGGATAAACTCGATGCCGACCAGGGGGCCGTGGTGGAAATCGGCAAGCACGGCAACCGTCTTGCAGTCGAATGCCGGTGGAAGGTTCGGCAGACGGATCGTTTGCGGGCGGATGCGGATTTGCGACGGTTCCCAAAATCCGTAAGCGGTCGCGCAGCCGCCGACACCGGCGAGTGCCGCACCGCACCAGAATGTCCGTTTCAGAAACTTCCGGCGGTTCATTCCGTTCACTCCTCGAACTACAATCAACCAGTATGATCGAAACTCAGCCGGAAACAATCTCGATAGTCGCGAAACAAGCGACGGGTTTCCGCCGTTGGCTCTTCGTCGGTTCGGGACTGCTATTCGTAGGCATCGCCGTGCTCGGGGCGATCCTCCCGGTACTGCCGACGACGCCGTGGGTGCTGTTGGCGGGGGCGTGCTTCGCCCGCTCGTCGCCGCGGTTGCACCGCTGGTTGCAGCGGTCGCCCTACTTCGGCCACATGCTCCGCGATTGGGAAATGCACCGGGGCATCCGCTGGCGGGTGAAGGCGTTCGCGATCTGTATGATCGTCACTGTCATCGGGTTGACAGTGACGCTCCGCAATCCGCCCGAGTGGGCGAAGTGGAGCGCCGCCGGCCTCGGTTGCGTGGGGATTTGCACGATTATCTTCGTGGTACCGACGGTTTGGGATTCGCAGTTGAAGCGGAAATCAGCGGATGGCGAAGTCGTGGCGAAGTAGCAATTCGGCGGCGAGGTGATCGCGCTCGTCGGCCGAGGTCGCCGCGACGGTGACGTGCCCGACTTTCCGCCGGGGCTTCGTCTCTTTGCCGTACCAGTTCAGGTGCGTGCCCGGAATTTGCAGAATCGTATCGAAGCCGGGGCGGTGGCCGATGAGGTTGAACATCGCCGAATGGCCGATGGCGGAAGTCGACCCCAACGGCAAGCCACAGACGGCGCGGACGTGGTTCTCGAACTGGCTGCACGCGGCCCCTTCGATGGTCCAATGCCCGGAGTTATGCACGCGCGGGGCCATCTCGTTGGCGATCAGGCGAGGGCCGTCTTGGAACCATTCGATGGCGAGTACACCGACGTAATTCAGTTCGTTCAACACGCGCTCGGCGAATTCGCAGGCGCGCTCGGTGAGTTCCTCACCGGTGTTCGCGGCCGGGGCCAAACTCCGGTAGAGCATTCCGTCGCGGTGTTCATTTTCCACCAATGGGTAGTAGCGGCATTCACCCTTCTGGCTGCGAACCGCGATCGAGGAGAGTTCTCGGTCGAACTCTACGAACCCTTCGACTATCAGGGGCCTCCCGCCGAGTTGTGTCCACGCCGGCTCGATCTGATCCTCGGTGCGGATGACGCATTGACCCTTGCCGTCATAGCCGAAGCGGCACGTCTTCAGTACG
>JBBRUN010000252.1:0-8141 GCA_038247765.1 Gemmatales bacterium
GGTCGCCGATCGCCGGTCGATAGCGGCCATCCGAGATGCCCCGCAGCGCCTGGGCGATGAGGATCGGAGAGCCGCGCGCCGCGCTCGCGGCTTCGACCTTCTTCAAGAAGTCTTCGATTAGCGGATCGAGCCCCGCTTCGTTGAGCCCGCGCACGTACAACCGGGCGGCCAGCGGATCGGTGGCCAACGCCTCGCCCAGCACCGCCAGAAGTTGGACACCGGTGTGGGCGTGCGTCCCCCCGGCTTCGATGTAAATGCGGGCCTCGGTGCGGATGACCCACGGGTTCTTCGGGTCGAGCGCCCGCGCCTTCGCGCAGGCCTCCAACGCGACGTCGCGCCGGCCCGCCGCTTCGGCCGTCTCGGCCACCAGCAGCCACAGCGGGACGCTCGTGCCGGCTTTGTCCGCGGCTTGCAAGAGGCGGATGAGCGCGGGCTCCAGTTGATCGCCGGAGCGGAGCAGCAGCGAATAGAGCGCCAACAACTGAGGGTTGTCGCCGCTGGCTTCCAGACCCCGGATGACGAACTGCCGTGCGGCCGGAACGTCGTCGATCCGCAGCGCGGCGATGGCCAAGCCGTGGTAAGCCGCGGCCGACTTCGGGTCGCGGGCGATGAGCGCTTGCCACGCCCGATTCGTGCGGGCTTCGTGATCCTTGGCGATGGTCGGGTATTGCTGGGCCGTGATTTGGTCTTCCTGCCGCAACAGCGCGAAGGCGGCCACGAGGCGATTGCAACACAGCCCCAACTTCGCGATGGCGGCGGTTTCGAGGGCCGGGTCGTCGAGTGCGAGATCGATCAACCGGCCGATGGCGATCACGGCCCGGCTCAACCCGTTGGGTTGCGGGCGGTCGCCTTTCGGCTCGAAGCCTTCGAGATAGCACTCGACGATTTGAACTTTGACGGCGACGGGGAACGACTCCGCGGCGGTGGTGCGGGCCGATTCAACGACCGCCTCGCGGACGAACTGCCGCAGCGGCGCCGGGTCGCGGCCGAGTTCCCGGTCGAGGTCGAAGGCGAACAGCAGTGACGCCGGAGTGACGTTGCCGGCGCCGTCTTTAGGGTCGGGGAGTCGTTCGACTTCCCGCAGCGCCGCAGGGCGGTTGCCCCGCAGGAGTGCGGCCTTGGCCATCGTGCAGCGCGCGAGCCAATCCTTCGGCTGGTGCGCCAGCCGCTTGGCCGCCTCGCGCTCGGCTTCGGGCCAGCGGCCCGCCTGCAAATGCTTCGGCAGTGTCAGCAGCGGCATCACGGGGTCGTCCTCGGCGGCCGAGCCGGTGTCGAGGGATTCCTTGCGTTTGAGCGCCAAGGGATCGCCAGGGTTTAGTTTCAAGATTTCGTCGAGTGCCGCGTGCAGGTCGGCGTCGGCGCCGGATTTTGCGGCCCGGTCGAATTCGATCCAGAGTTCCGAGATGCGTTGGCGCTGCCGCGCGGCCGGGCGAACTTCGAATTGGTAATAACTACCGACCGCGAGGCCGACGACGACCAGTGCGAGCGCGGCCCAGCGCATCCAGCGCGGGAAGCGCCGGCGGAGTCGCCCCAACCGCGAACGACGCGCGGAAGTGATCGAAGCGGAGGCCATGGTGCGAAGCCCGATGCGAAACGAGACGGCTGTTAGTTTACGCCTCCTCAGCCATCCGGCATGTGAAGATTCTGAGTGCGGACGATGTTGTTCCAGTAGAATTTCGCGCAATCCGGCGCTGCCGCAGCCGATTACTACAGAGTGCGCTTCCGCCATCCGGGGTTTTGCCATGCTCGTTCGACTGCCGCTCGCCCTCTTCGGCTGCTGGATCGGCTGTTCGACCACTACCGCGGCTCCGCCGATTCACGACACCAAGGCCCTCGCGGAGACGGTGCGGATCCTTCTGTTGGCGAATCTGCCCGATCCCCTCGTCGAAAGTAACATGGGTTGGGACACCCAGCGCGAAGTCGCCATCGGCGTGAAGTGGGAGAAGAAGGGGTTGATCCGTTATCAACCGAGCGTCATGCGCGATGTCAAGAACGACGGCCACTGGCAGAAGCTGCATTTCCACGCCAAGGAACCGGAGAAGTCGTTGACCGTGACGGTGGCGAACGTGCGCTTCCCCGAGGTCGGCAAGACGCTCTTCGACGCCCGCATCGGGCTGGATACCAAGCTCGTTTACGAACAGCAGATGTGGACCGCCGGCAAGCGCCTGTACGCCGGGGAGACGCACGCCCGCTGTCGGGCGGAGTTGCTCTGCGTCGTGGAGCTGACGGACAAAATCGAAACCAAACCGGGGTCGGTGCTGCCGGTGATCACGATCCGGGCGCGGGTGGCCGAGGCGAACCTGAGCTACAAGGATCTCGTGTGCGAAAGCACCTTCGGCCTCCACGGCGAACCGGCGAAAGTCGTCGGTAAGGCGCTCTTAGAAGTGATCAAGAAGCTCCAGCCGAACGCGGAAAAGGATTTGTTGGCGAAGGCGAACGCGGCCATCGTGAAGGCCGCGGACACGAAGGAAGTGCGGGTGGAGTTGGACAAGCTGCTGCAACCGAAGGCGGGGGCGGGTAAGATTCTGAATGAGTGATGAATGCGATTCCGGAGCACCACCGCGAAGAAATCGAGCGGCGTTACGCCGAAGCAATCGCCAATCCGGGCGTGGGGACACTGTGGCGAGAAGTGTTGGCCCGACTGAGCAAGCCTCTCATTCGACGATCTCGCCGACTTGGAGCCTCGGAATCTGCCGCAAGCAATGCGGCTCACTTCAATTTGTAGATGAACGCGGTTCGCGTCCGCGCCGCCGGCGTCAGCGACTTCAACCATTCGATGGTTTTCAGCGTCTGCGGTCGCCGGTCGGGGCAGGCGTTCAGCAAGCTCACGCTCACGGATAAGTACCCCTCGCCAACGATCGACCGCACCGTCGCCTCCGAATTGTCGGGCAGATTGTGAATGGCGAGGTGGCGGAAGGGCGGCAAGATTTGCCGCGGGTCGGAGCCGTAGAACCATATGAACAAGACCGGTTCCCCGTTCGCCGCGTGCCACTCTTGCAGTTCGGGCAAGCCTTGGCCCCAATCGTAGTTGGAATCGGCGAGCAGGGCCGCACCGCGGTCGGGCCCGCCCCACGTTTGGTTCATAAACCGGATTCCATCGGGCCAACTACTCAGCGACAAGCCGGCGGAATAGACAATCGCCGCGAAGCCCAGCGCGAACGCCAGTCGGCGCCGGATCGTCGCGGGTTCGGCCGAGGCCAACGCGATCCCGAGCGTAATGTGCAGGAACGCCACGAGCGGGAAGACGATCCGCACGCCGGTCTGCACCCGCGTCGTGAGCGAGAACAGCAGTAGGATCAGCACGACCCACGCCGTCGGGGAGCGCCGGAGCGACCGGTAGAAGAGTGCGGCGAATGCGAGCAGTACAAAGGTCGAATCGGGCAGCTTCATGGCCAGCGTGACCGGGTAATAGGCCCACTGCGGCTGGTCGTACAGGCGGCCGCAGAAGAAGACGCCCCCGTTGCCGTAGGTTCCGTGTTTGACTTGTCGGCCGAGGCCTTCAAGGGCGTTGGGGAACCCGGCCGTGCCGTGCTCGGCGAGCCAAACCAGAATATCCCGGCCGGTACCCGGCGCGAGGGTCGGCGCCCACGCGGCGAACTGCGGTTCGGGTTTCCAATCGCTACCGGTGTAGAGCAGCACCCAAGCGATGGCGATGCCGAAGGTGTAGCAGAGATCCCAACGCAGCCGGCGGGTCGCCGTGCGCCAAGCCCGGATCGTGGCCCAAATTTGGCGGGTCGGCCGGGGGATGCTCCCGGCGATCAGCAATTTGTGCATACCGACGACGGTGAACAGCATCGGCACAAACGGCAGCGATGACGCCTTGGCCGAAAGTGCCACGCCGTAGAGTACCCCCGGCAACACCACGCGCATCCACGGGCCGCGCTCCCGGCCGGCGTAGAAATGGTAGACCGCGATCAAGACCGTGGCCGTCATGGCGATGTCGGTCGCGGCGAGGGTGGCGTGCCCGAGGAAATTCGGATCGGTGGCGACGAACGCCGTGGCCCAGCGCCCGCCCCAGCGGCCACCGAATGCCGCGCCCCACCGGAAGGCGTAGATCAGCAGCGCCCACCAAAATATAAGCGACGCGATCCGGGCCCAAGGTAACACCTCCGGCATATCCGCGATCGGATCGTACGGCCGGCCCCGGTAGCATTCGCTCAAGTAGATGGGCAGGGTTTGCACGTCCGTGGGCAAAGGCATGACGCCGGCGCTCATCGCCCGGTTAGGGCTGCCGGTGCGCCAGTTATCCAAGCCGATCATGACGTAATAAGTTTCGTCGAAAGTCGGGCCCAACTTCGCGGACGCGCTCAAGCACCAAGAACTAGATGCGAGTCCGAACGCGACCACCCATGCAATATTCCCGAAGCGCGCGTTCGACTCGGTCGTGGCCATCTCGTATTCCTCGTGGTGGGTTTGTCGGCCCACAAATAGCACGGAATACGCCCGCACCGCAAGAAGACATGGAATGCGGATGTAGCAACGACTCTCGGAGTTTCTTGTAAGGATCTGATTTCGATGCTCGAGCTCCGCCTAGCGCCGGTGGGAAATTGATCTCGGCCCGAAGCACGTTCTTTGGAACACGGCCTACTTGGGTCACTCGACAGGCGACTACGGAAACCCCCAAGAATCGTTACTACACCCTGGATTTCGTGTCTTGCACCCGCCGAAGTTGCTCCGACTATTTATCATCCCGGATCAGGAAAACGAGTGACTTGGCGCACAGCGAGATTTTGTCGCCCGATCGGAGCTTAGTGGGGCCGTGGATTTTGGCACCGTTGAGAATTGTGCCGTTCTTCGACGCGATATCGTGGAGTTCGCACGAGCCGTCGCGGTGGACGACGATCGCGCAGTGCCGGCGAGATACACATTCGTCGCGGATGACGACGCTGTTGTCGGGCAAGCGTCCAACGCTGTTGACCCCGACGCACAAAGTGTGCAGGTGTTCGCCGTCCTGCACCCAGAACGACCGGGACAAATTCACCCCGTAGGCGAGGGTGTCTTTGCGGCCGGAATCGTCGTCGTCGAGCCAATTGAGTTCGCCGCCGAGGGTCATTTGCCCGCAGCCGAGCTCCATCCGTTCGCGCGCAGCCCGGAATTCAGCCAGCCGGGGCAGGCCTTCCAAGTGCATACTGTGGAACCGAGGATCGGGCACGGGCCGAACTCAGCAACGGTGATGGGACAGCGACACTGACAATTATACATCGACGGAACATGAAACTTAACAAGCCATAGACTGTTTTCGGGTTTATGGCTATCCCAGTCAAGCGGAAATGATGTCGAATTCGCAGAGTTTTCCGATTGGGGCCGTAAAACCGGCGTTGCAGCACCCTACGACGGGTGCTGCAACGAGTCTTGGCTGATTTCGCAGGTCACGCTGTGCGTGACACCAGACCCGTCCCGGATGCGCACCGGCGTCACGCACAGCGTGACCTACGAAAACGGCTCTCGGGAACACACCACCAAGAATCGATGCCGCACCTTACGGCATTCGGGCTTCCCCGAATCGTCGAATCGGACTATAAGCCGGGCGTCCGCGTTTCGCGCCTCGGAGGATCCGCCATGGTTCGGTCTGACGTTTCGTTGGCTTTGCTGCTGTCGTTCATCGTGGCCCCGCTCTTATTCGGCCAAACGCCGTCGCAAACGTTGCCGCTGCTGCCAGGTCCGGCGGCACCCGATGCGAAGTTGGTCGCCCACCTCCAAGGCTGGGAAAGGGCCATGAAAGCCGTGGACAAATTCGCCGTCGAGGCGACGCTGGTCCGCAAAGACTTGATCACGCAACGCGAATCGAAATTCACCGGAAACATCTGGTGCATGAAAGGCGGCTTCGCCCGGCTGAACATCGCCAAGGCCGTCGCCAAGGACGAAAAGCCGAACCCGGCCGATTTCATGGCCTACATCAGTAACGGCAACATGCTGTACGAATACGATGGCGGTGCCAAAATGGTGACGATGATCAACCTCGGCACCGGCGGCGCGGGGAACAATCTGCTGCTCGACTTGATGACCGGCATGAGTGCCGATGCCGCGATGAAGCGCTTCGACTTGAAGCTGCTGAAGGTCGAGAATCCGTACGTTTATATCGAAGCCAAACCCAAAACGACGGAAGACAAATCCGAGTTCGAGACGATGACGCTCGTGCTCTGCGATGCGGACGTCAAAGGCCGGGCGTACATCCCGCGGATGGTGATCCTGCGGAAATCGAACGGCCAACAGACGGAATCGTGGGACTTTCCCGACCCGAAGGTCAATCCGGAGGGGATCGAGAAGAAACACTTCGAGCCGCAGAAACCGCCGGAAGGCTGGCGCGTGCAAAAAGCGGAAGCACCGAAAGCAGCACCGGTGCTGCCTCCCGGCGGGAAATTGCCCGTGCCCGGAGCCAAGTAGGCGGTGAGTAATTCTAAGGCATCTTCCAAATCGGAGAAGCCTTCCGGCAAAGTGCGCTCAGGGCCTTTTCGGAAGTGCCGGTCTGTCCCGACAAAATACTCCCCCTTGTCCGGCGGGGGTTCGATTCCCAGAGCCTTGTAGAAATCCTTGTGAAGCGACGTGCCTTCCGGCTTCGGACCGAGGCACTGCAACAGCAGCACGACGGCGTTCGTCTCGGGGGTGATCTTCCCTTTCAGCCGCTCGTTCAACGCCGCTTCGTAGTCGATATAGCCGTCCTTGTCGAGCGGCCCGTCCACGAAGGTCGTGTCCCAGCCGAGCTTGAACTTCGGCACCGGCGGCTTCGGTTCGTCGGCGGAACCGACGCCGGCGACGAGGGCGACGAGCAGCACGAGCGGGAGCATTCGCATGGCGATACCTCGGATCGGCGATCAGGCCACCACGACCGGGGCGGGTGGGCCGAGCGGCTGCAGGCCGGGGGGCAACTTGGTTTGTGTCGCTCGCAGGAATAATTCTAACAGAATCCCGGCGGCCACGATGGCAACGCTGATCCACTGCGATAGCGTCAGGCCGTAGGAATACGTCGGTTCGATGCGGATGGCTTCGTTCAAGAACCGGTGCACGCCGTAGGTCAGCATCAACAGCACCATCATCTGGCCGTGGTGCCGGCGGAAGGGCTGGAAGCAGATCAGCAAGATCGCGATCAGCACCATGCTGATGGTTTCGTACAGTTGCGTCGGGTAGAAGGTCACCGTCTTCGGCGTGAATTCGACCGTCGCCGTTTCGGTACCGCGCTGCACTTGCAAGCTCAGGCCTTTGCGGCCCCGGGGCCAGTCGCGGGCGAGTTCCCAGAGCCAATCGTGGACCGAGAGCACGACTTTGTCGTTCGCGCGGAGGGCGGCCACCGCCGTGCGGTACGGCGCCGGTTCGTCGAAAGTCACCCGCGTCGTCACGCCGAAGGGGTTCTCGGAATCGCCGATGGCGTTCCCCCCCAATTCTTTAGCCTGCACCAATGCGGCCGCGACGGCGTCCCCCGGCCCGCTGATTTCGAGCACGATTCGGTTCGGTTCGCCGTTGACGCCGATGATGACGTCGTTCGGTTGCAGGCCGGCGGCCGCCGCGGCGGAGCCGGGTTCGATCGACTGAACCGCGGAACGCGGATCCATCGGCTGTTCGAGGATCGTATCCCGCCCGACCAGGACGCGCGGCTTCAACGTGAACCCGGTCGAGGTTTGCAGCCCGCGGATTTGCTGCAGCCGGTCGGTGGAATAGGCCGGGCGGACGAGTTGATCCCGCGCGTGGGCCGGCAGCAGCGGGAATTCCCCCAAGCTCGGCGGCAGCGGCACCGTCTGGCATTCGGTACACGCGACTTGGCCCCAGCAGCAGCCGTTGAGGTAGCAGCCGATGCGGCCGATGGCGAGGCCGATGGCCAAGAGCGGGGCGATGGCGTCGGCGAGGCGGGCCGTGGAGATCTGGAACTTCCGCAGGACGAGCCGGTAGAAGACGATGTACCCGAGCAAGCCGCCGATGACCGAGCCGTAGAAGACGATGCCGCCGTTCCAAATCTGGATGAATGCCTTGCCCAAGCCGTACAAGGATTTATCCGGGAACTGGTCGGCGTACTGCCACATGTAGACGACGCGGGCGCCGGCGATCCCCGTGAGGAAGAGCACGACGGCGAGGTCGAGGACTTTTTCTTTCGGGATGCCGATGGCGGGCAGGCGCACGACGCCGACGATCATGACGGTGACGACGAAGAC
>JBBRUN010000253.1:0-8126 GCA_038247765.1 Gemmatales bacterium
GATCTCGCATTGGAACTCGCGGCACGCAATGCCGGAGAAAGGGCATTGAGTCAGATTGTCGATCCCCCCGCTAAACCTGTGGTCTTACCTTCCCGACAGTATGGATCGCGGCCTTCGTTTCGCTGGATGATGGCGGCTTCGCTGATCTTTGGTATGGTTCTCGGTGGCGGGGTCGTCGGGTTGTTGGCGTCTACGGCCACACCGAAGACGCTGCAGGCGAAGCTACCGAGGACGCTGGCTCTCGACTTCCAATCGCCCCGACCATCCACCTTGACGGACGCAACCGGCTTGGGCACTGGCTTCACCCATCGCCTACCCGGCACGGGGGTTGGACTCCCTGCGAACGATCCGAATTGGAAACTCTCGGCGGCGGACGGGCGGTTCGAACTCACCGCGACCGCCAGCGATTTGAACACGAGGTTCCGTCTGGAGGAAGCGGAGTTTCCCGGCATACGGCTGGCAGACCTCGGCTTCACCGGCCCCGAAGATTTTGAGGTGGCCGTGACCCTCCAGGACATTCCCAAGATGGAATTCGTAGGGCAGTTCGGCGTGTTCGCCGGTGTATCGAGCGATTGGACCATCCGCGGCGGGCTGGTCAGTCAGCGCGATCCGGCGGCTTATCGGCACTTCGCCGTGAATACTCGGGACGGCCGCGACAAAGACGCCTATTTCGTCGGCCTCGGCACCCCCGGCGACGAAATCCGTATTCAACTCAACCGCACTGGCGGCAAATACACGATGTCCGTGGAGAACCGCACGTCCGGGGCGACGAGTACGCTAGCGATCCGCCATCCGGAATTCCTCGACGGGCGGGCGGATATCGTTGTCGGCGTTTTTGCGGGCGATCCCCGCGGCGACGACCACACAAAGGTTCGGTTCAGTAAGGTTGCCGCGACGGTTTGGGTGCCAACCAAGAGATGAAACGCCCTCGAAGTAGTTATTAGTAATCTCCCAGTGCGTTTCCGTCCGAACGGCGAGCGAGGTTGCGTAACATGTCGAGAGCAATGTTGTACGTCACAAATCGAACAGAGCCATCGCACAATAAACTGTAGAATCCGCCCGAATGTGATGAACCGAACCTGGCATCGGCCCCAGTTCGGTTGATATTTTCCACTTGGTTTTTCATCGGTGGGTTCGCGGTCGTCCGCAGTACATCCTCATCCCAGCCGGGGTTGGCCCAAGACTCATTATCCCCACCGTATGCGCTCGAGTACGTTGTCGCCGTCTGGAGAGCGACGTTCTTTTCCGCCACCAACAACGTGTTGGATAGACCATCTGTCACGTCGATGAATCGGACTTTCCCGCAATACGATCGTATCGCCACCCCGTCAAACACCGAAAACGACGGCTGAGCGGCCCCGGTGGTACCGGCCCATGTCGCCCCGGCACACATGGCATAATCCAGCCGGTTGGTGGCATTTGTCCGCCGCCCGGAACGCAAGCTCGAGCAATAGTAGAACGAGATCGGCTCGTTCATGATCGATTGCCGTTGAGTGGCGGTGTCTAGCCCGCGCATGTCTTGTCGAATCACCGGGATCAGTTGAAACGCCCAACTATACTCGTCCGGCCACACCCCATAGTTGGCGCCGCGATTGTACCACTCGTTACTCGATCCCGGCCAATTCGAGGGTAGCCCACTTGCTGGCTGCGGGTTTGCCGGGGCAACAGCCGCCCCTGTTTCCGGCCATTGCAGCGGATCCTGGCTGGCGTTTTTGCCGGCCCACGGGAACTTCCCCTGCTCGTCATGGTACAAGTGTAATGCCAAGCCCATCTGTTTCAGATTGTTCGAGCACTTTACGCGGTTGGCGGCTTCGCGAACCTTTTGTACGGCCGGCAACAGCAGGCCAATCAGGATTCCTATGATGGTAATCACGATCAGCAGTTCAAGCAGCGTGAACCCGGAGAACCAGTTCGATTTATCCCGCCGGCGCTTCATATGCGATTCCAAGATGTTCATGGGCGACTCCGCATTGTGGAAAACAGGCCATGATCGGCTGCATATAGTCTGCAAGCCCGCAGCGTGAGTCATGTGAAAATAGCATGAAGGATCGTCGATTGTTGCGGTAAAAGAATCTCGCAAATTCCGGATGAATTTACAAAGGTATTGGACGGAGTAGAATGCGTGAAGTACACCCGGAGCATAACCCATGTCGTTGTCGAGCATCCGCAACCATTTTGCTGTCTCGCTTTTGCTGGTGTTTCTGCTGGCCCTTGCCAACACTGTCTCGGCTCAAACCGTTCTGGTGAAGCCTTACGTACAACCCGGCGACAGCAGCACGACAGACAAGTCCGATTCAAAACGGCTCTGTTGGCTGACCGATCAGACGCCCGGCGAATTCACGGTCGAATACGAATACTCCGGCGGCAAACCCTCGACCGCGAAACCGGAGCGGATCGCCCTCGATTTCGAGAAGTTGATCGATCCGAAGAAGGCCGTTCCGAAGGAGAAGAACGATCCCAACGATCCGCCGGAAAAGATCGGCAGTTTGCCCGCGGAGAAGGAACAGCACTTCTTCCGCTACATCGCCACACTTCCGAACCTGCCTTTCGACGCCACGGTAAACTACCGCGTCAAGTTGGCGGGCAAGGTCATCCGCGAGGCGAGTTTCCGTACCGTGGCGAGTCGGGAGAAGCCGATCCGCTTCGCGGTGGTCGGTGATTTGGCGAACGGCAAGGAACCGCAGAAGACCGTCGCGTACCGTCTCGGCGAGGAGAAGCCGGAATTCCTGCTCGCCCTCGGTGATCTCGTCTATCCCAGCGGTCGGGTCAACCAGTACTCGCAGTTCTATTGGAGCACTTACAACGACGTGGAAACGCCTGGGCCGAAGGTGGGCTCGCCACTCATGGCCTCGGTCCCGTTCTATGCCATCATTGGCAATCACGATGTCGCGGCAAAGTTGCCGGCCGTCCCCGATGCGTTAGGCATCTATTACTTCTTCCACGCTCCGAAGAACGGCCCGGGTGTCGGGCCGTGGGCCACGCCACTCGGTGCGGACAAGGCGGCCGTTGCCAAGTTCCGTTCGTCCACCGCTGAAAGCTATCCGTCGCTCGACGCCTACTCGTTCGACTACGGCCCGGCCCACGTGGTGGTGTTGAATAGCAACCTCTCCGGCAGCATCGACCAGCCGAAGTTCCGACAGTGGGTCGAGAGCGACTTGAAGGCCACGAACGCCCGCTGGAAGTTCGTCTGTTATCACGCCCCGGCGTTTCAAAGTTCGGCCCAGCACTACACGGAACAGGCAATGCGCTTGTGGCAACCAATCTTCCAGGAGAACGGCGTCGATGTGATCTTCAGCGGGCACGTCCACAACTATCAGCGCACCGTGCCAATGACGTTCACCCCGGCCTCTCCGAAGCGGGATAAACGGGGCCGGGCCGATGGCGAGTTCGTTTTCGACCGCGAGTTCGATGGCGTCAGCAACACACGGGCGAAAGGGATTGTCCACATCGTCTCTGGAGGCGGTGGGGCGACCCTGTACGGCCCCGGCCTCGACAAATCGTCGGTCACCTTGAAGAAAGAGCACGGCGACAACTTCGCCGATTACACAGCCAAGATGGTGGCTGACCGCCACTCGTATGTGATGGTCGATCTCACCACCGAGACGTTTAAGCTCCGAGCGGTGGATCTCAACGGTGCGCCGATCGATCAGATCGTGATCACCAAGCCGACCAAGTAGCATTCCTCCCTCTCGCCACTGGAAGAACCGATGACTCATAGCCTCTCCCGTCGCCAATTTCTCGCCACATCCGCTGCTGCCGGGGCAGCGTTGCCCACGTTCCTGCGGGCTGCGGAACCGAAGGATGATCCGGTCGCTTTTTTTCTCGTCGGCGATACGCACTTCCTCGCCAACAAGGAAGACACTGCCAAGCTTGACGAGCGATCCGCCGCGGTCACGTCCCGCTTGGTCGATCAACTCAACAAACTCCCCGGCACCGAGATTCCTTCCACCGCCGGGGGCGGAAAAGTGATCGCACCCCGCGGCGTCATTCACGCCGGGGATTGCATCGATACCGGCGATAAGGCGAATGTGAAAATGCAGGAGACCGAATGGGCCGCGTATGCGGATGCCTACGGCCTCACGGGCAAGGACGGCAAGTTGCAGGTACCCGTCTACGAAGTCCATGGCAACCACGACAGCCCGCGAGGGGATGGCCTGGCGGTGAAGAAGATCATCGCCCGTAACAAGAACCGCCCCGGCGTCACCAGTACGTCCAAGAACGGCGTGCACTACTCGTGGGATTGGGGCGGCGTTCACTTCGTCGCCTTGGGAATCGTCGTTGGCCAAGTGGCGGATGTGACCCGCAAGCGACGTTATGCCCCGCTCGATAGCCTGGAATTCCTGGTGAACGATCTCAAGGAGAAGGTCGGCACCTCCGGCAAACCGGTGGTCATCACCCACCATGTGGACATGCTGCGTTACTCGCAGCCACTGCCGGTGGAGGAAGCGAAAGCGCTGAGCATGGAATGGGATCCCGCCGATGTGAAGGGCTTCTACGAGGCGATTCGCGGTTACAACATCGCGGCAGTGCTCTACGGCCACACGCACGCCAGAAACGTCTTCCGTTGGGACGGCTCCGCGAAGGCGGCGAAGGAAGGCATCCCCGTATTCAACGTCGATAACAGCAGCCACTTCGCCAGCAAGCAACAAGCCTTCTTCTACTTCGAACTCCGCAATGACAACCTCATCGTCCGCGAGTTCCAAACCGCCGATGCCTGGGAAACCGGCACATGGACACCGATGACCTGGACCGCACCAATTCCCGCCATCAAGAAATAACCCCACCATCATTCCACGGAGAACACTGATGTTTCGCTTTCGCTTGGCCCTGCTGATCGGGCTCTCACTCACCACGACGGTGTTCGCCGCGGACGACAAGGCGGTGACGTTCTTCGTGACCTCCGATTCCCATTACGAAGCCACCCGCAACCTCGACCGCAACGACCGAAACAAGGTCACGATCGAGCGGATGAACGCGATTCCCGGCACGCCGTGGCCGGAGAAACTCGGCGGCGGAGCCATCGCCAAGCCGATGGGCGTGCTCGTTCTCGGGGATCTAATCGATCTCGGGGATCGCAAGGATGAATCGGCGGTGATGTGGCGGAACTTCGAGACTCAGTTCGGCTTCGATGGCACCGATGGCCTCTTGAAGTATCCGCTCTACGAGGGGTGGGGTAACCACGATGGCCCGCCCATCGGCAAAGAAAAATTCGGCTTCAGTCTGCAAGCTCAGCTGAAGCACCGCAACGCCCAACGCAAGAAAGCGGGGCGAATCTCGAACGTGTCGGAAAACGGCCTGCACTATTCTTGGGATTGGAACGGAGTCCACTTCATCATGGCCAACCTGTACCCGGCCGACAAGCAGCACGCCAAAGTGCGTTATTCGCTCCCGTGGCACGATCCGCAGTTAGCGCTGCAATTCATCAAAGATGATTTGAAGGCCAATGTCGGTGATAGCAATCGTCCTGTCATCGTCGTGTCGCACTGTGGTGTCGATACCGATTGGTGGCATCCGGAAGATTGGGCTGAATTCTACAAAGCTGTCAAACCTTACAACATGCTCGCCTACTTCTACGGCCACAGCGGCACCGGCCTTCGCAAGTGGAAGCCCGAGGGGGAAGATAAACCCCTCGATTGCATCAACACCGGGCAGACGGAGAAGGGCTTCTTCGCCGTCGAGATCACTGACAAGCGGATGCGGCTGGCATACCAGATTAAGAAGGACCCGAAAGCCCTCGAAAACGTCGAATGGGAATGGAAGCACCTTATGGACAAGCCTCTCACGCAAGGAAAGTAACCGATGAACCCTGTGCGATTGATGTGTGCTGTTTTACCCAGGGTCTTTCTGGCAATCAGCGTGTTCGTAGTTGCCGTTCCGTGGGCCGGAGCCGTGGAGTCCACGGCGATACCGGATAACCTTCGCGTAGAATGGAAGCTCGATCCCTTCTACCAAAAACAAAACGATAACGCGGGCTTACTTGTGGTGGGCTCCGAGAAAGTCTCGGATAACGCACTCGCCGAGGCGGCCTGGATCGTCGTTCGCATGCTCGAAGGCCGCAAAGATATTCTCAAAGCGATGCGGGAGAATCGAGTGCGAGTCGTTGTCATGGCCGCGACAGAGTTTACCACAGATGTCCCCGAACATTCAAAGTTGAAGCCCAAGCTCTATTGGGATCGCCGGGCCCGCGGGTTAGGGGCAACACTCTCGAACCCCGCCGTGAGTTGCGGAGTCCCAACCTGTTCTGCATCGCGGGCACTTCCAACGGGTCGCCGATCGCCGAGCCCTCCAAATCTTGCGCCGCTTTCTTGAGATTCGCCTTGAGCGCTTCGGAGAACTCCCCCACGTTCGCGTAGTTCCGCTTTGGATCCAGCCCCGCGAACACCGAACCGAGAATCTCGTTCCCTTTCCTGGCGAACGCCAGGTTCTGTTGGGCTTGCTCCTTCGCCGCCTTCTCCGCCGTCACCGCCGTCTCTTTCGCCTTCCGCTCCTCCTCGGTGGCCGTCACCGCCGCCTCTTTCGCCTTCAGCTCCTCCTCGGTCGCCGCCACCGCTTTCGCCCGCTGGTCGGCTTCGGCCGCGCGGGCTTGCTCCTTCGCCGTGGCCTCATCGCGGGCGATCCCCTCCTGCCGCCGGGCTTCGGCTTCCTGCCGCTTCGCCTCCACCAAGCCGAGGGACGTACCGACCGTCCCGACCAGCAGGGCGAAGAACACCAGGCTCGCCGCGATCACCTGGCCTTGGACCGCCTCGCCGCCCAGGTAACGCAGCACGTCGGCCGCGAAGCCGTTGGCCGTCTCGTAGCGCCGGGTCCGGTCTTTCTCCAGCGCCTTCATCACGATCCAGTCCAGCTCCCCCGCAGTTGCCGGCTCAGCCGCCGGTCGTCCACCTGGCGGCGGTCCGACACCGTGGACCGGGCCGCGGCCGCCAGGGTGCTCAGCCGCTCGCTCGGCCGCAGCGGCTCCTGCTCCCGGATCAGCCGCCGCATCCCGTCGAACCCCGCCCGCCGGAACGTCTCGGCGTCGAACGGGGTAGTGCCGGTGAGCAGCTCGTACAGCAGCACCCCGAGCGAGTACACGTCGCTCCGGGTGTCGATGTCCTGGGCGCTCAGCTCGGCCTGCTCGGGGGGACATGTACAGCGGGGTGCCGACCAGCTGGGCGAACCGGGTGTACACCGGGTCGGCGGCCAGCGTCGCACCGATCGCTTTGGCGGTGCCGAAGTCGATCATCACCATCACGTTGGACGGTTTAAGGTCCCGGTGGATGACCCCCTTCTGGTGGGCGTGCTGGACCGCGCGACAGACGTCCGCGAACAGGGCCAGCCGCGCCCGGGTGGTCAGCCGGGCCTGGTCGCAGTTGCTTGTGATGGGGAGGCCGCAGACCAGCTCCATGACGAAGTACGGGCGGCCGTCCGGGGCGGTCCCACCCGCCGCCGGACCGGCTCGGTCTGGTCTGCCACGTGCACCGCTCCCATCCCGCCCGCGCCGAGCAGCTCCAACAGGGTGTACGGGCCGACCCGGGTGCCTACGGCGGCGTCCGCCCCCGGGGCCGGGACATAGACCGCCGTCTCGTCGGCGGACAGGGACGGGGGTTCGAGGAAGTCGCCGGCCCGGAAGTGCAGGTCGATCAGCCGGATGACCTCGACCCGCTGGGCCGGGTCGCCGCTGCACGCCCGGTCCAAGTAGGCGGCGCGGTCGGCCGGATCGGGCCGTTCGACGGCCTCGGCCAACAGGATCTCGACGGTCGGGGCGGGCATGGCGGTTCTCCGGGGCGGGCGCGGAGTCTACTCCCATCCGGACCGGGACGATCATCGGCACCTCAATTTGTTGCTGAGCCGTTTGGATGAACAGCAACGTCGCTGGGCGGCGGGGCGCGAGGCCCTGCGGCTCGGGCATGGTGGATTCCAACGGATCGCGGAGATCACCGGCCTGCATCCCGAAACGATTCGGCGGGGCCGGGACGAACTCGAAGACGAATTGCGGAATCGGCCGGCCGACCGCGGGCGACTGCCCGGGGGCGGTCGCCCGCGTGCCGAAAAAAAAGACCCGACTCTGATCGGGGATTTGAAGGCGTGCGTCGATCCCGAAACGGCCGGCAATCCGTGTTCGGACGAGAAGTGGGTGCGCTCGCGGC
>JBBRUN010000254.1:0-8096 GCA_038247765.1 Gemmatales bacterium
GGGGCCGGGTCGCTGCCGTGTTTCGCGGGCCGCTACCGACAGTATCGCCGGGCGTTCTCGGCCGGCCCGGTGCGCGTGCAAATCCGCATCACGCGCGACAACGGTTCGTTCGCCCGCGCCGACATCGACTACCTCGACGCGGCCGACGGGACCGTGATCGCGCAGATCCAAGATTACGAATGCGTGATCGACCCGCAGTTGAACCAAGCCTTCCGCCGCAACCAACTGAGCTCCCGCGCGAAGGCGTAGGGCGCATCGACACATGAATCAATCACCCCGCATTGCCATCGTCGGGCTGGCCGCTCGCTTCCCCGGATCCGGGTCCGACCTCGACCGGTTCTGGACGAACGTCCGCACCGCCGCCGACTGCTCTCGCGACGTCCCCGCCGGCCGTTGGGTGGTACCGCCGGAGCGATGCTACGACCCGCGGCCGGCGAACCCGGACACGGTCTATTCCACCCGCGGCTATTTTCTCGATCCCTTCGAGCCGGATATCGAAGGCCTCGGTCTGCCGAATGCGTTGATCGTCGAACTCGATCCGCTGTTCCAACTGATACTCGATGTCGGCCATCGGGCGTGGAAAAGTGCCCGGACCGCGAACATCGACCGCCGCAAAGCCGGGGTCATCCTCGGCAACATCTGCCTGCCGACCGACAAAGCCTCCGACCTCGCCCGGAGTGTCTTCGCATCGGCGCCCGCGGTGCACCCGTGGAACCGCTACGTCGCCGGGTTGCCCGCGGGACTGTTCGCCAAGGCGCTCGGACTCGGCGCCGGGCACTTCACCCTCGATGCCGCCTGCGCCAGCAGCCTCTACGCCATCAAACTCGCTTGCGATGAACTGATCTCCGGACGGGCCGATGTCATGCTCGCCGGCGGCGCCTCCCGTCCGGATTGCCTGTACACGCAGATGGGTTTCTCGCAGCTCCGGGCGCTCTCGGTGTCCGGGAAGTGCTCGCCCTTCTCCGCGAAGGCCGACGGACTCGTCGTCGGGGAAGGTTCCGGCATCTTCGTCTTGAAGCGACTCGATGACGCCGAGCGCGACGGCGATACCATCCGCGCGGTCATCCGCGGCTGGGGTGTTTCCAACGACATCTTGGGCAACTTGCTGGCGCCTGCGAGCGACGGGCAACTCCGGGCGATGCGCGACGCTTACCGCATGGCGGGTTGGCGACCGACCGACGTCGGCCTCATCGAATGCCACGCGACAGGGACCCCCGTCGGCGATAGCGTCGAGTTCGAGAGCCTGCGCGAACTCTGGCGCACGCACACGTGGAGACCGGGGCAGTGCGTCATCGGCTCGGTGAAATCGACCGTCGGGCATTTGCTGACCGGGGCGGGATCGGCCGCGTTGACGAAGGTGCTCTTCGCACTGGAGCATCGCACGCTCCCGCCGCAAGCGAATTTCGATGCCCCGAGCGAGCAAATCGACTATGCCGACGGCCCATTCCGATTGTTGAACGAAGCGGTAGCATGGCCGAGCGACGGCCCACGCCGCGCCGCCGTTAGCGGCTTCGGCTTCGGCGGCGTCAATGCCCATCTGTTGATCGAAGAATACGAACCGGCCTACGCCGATGCCCACGCCCCCATCGTCGTCGGCGGATTCCTTCCGGAATCGGGTCTCACCCCCCAAACCCCGCTTCGAAGCGGGGCGGGAGAGCCGATCGCGATCGTCGGCGTCGGCGCGCACGTCGGCCCGTGGAAGACCGCCGGGCAATTGAAATCGTTCCTATTCAGTGGTGCTCCCGCCTCGGCGCCGGGTCGCAAACGCAACGGCTGGGACGCCGCGACGAGTTCATCTCCGGCGGGGCATTTCATCGAAGCGATCGATGCTCCGCTCGACCGCTTCCGCATTCCGCCGCGCGAAATCGAAGAGATGCTCCCCCAGCAATTGCTGATGCTGCACGTCGCCGCCGAAGCCTTGGACGATTCCGCCGCCCCGGCGAAAACTGGCTCCGAAGAGTTGAACACCCGCACCGGCGTGTTCATCGGTCTCGGCCTCGACTTGAACACCACCAACTACCACCTCCGCTGGGCGACCGGCGACAACGATCTTCCGCCACTCACGGCCGACCGAACCATGGGTGCGCTCGGCAGCATCGCGGCGAGCCGGATCGCGCGGGCGTTCCGCTTCGGCGGGTCGAGCTTCACCTGCTGCAGCGAAGAAACCTCGGCCGGCACCGCGATCGCGTTGGCCGTGCGCGCTTTGCGACGCGGCGAGTTAGACCGCGCCGTCGTCGGAGGGGTCGATCTCACGGGCGATCCGAGGCAATTGCTCGCTTCCGCTGCGGCACCGCTTCCCGCCGAGGGTGCGGCGGCCGTTGTGCTGAAGCGATTGGCCGACGCCGAGCGCGACGGCGATCGCGTTTACGCCGTGATTCGCGGCGTCGGCACCGCGACCGGCGGCGATCCGACGGCGCTGGGCACGGATGCCGCAGCGTACGCTTCGTCGTTCGTGCGGGCCTGCGCCGATGCCATGACCGACCCCGCGAGCATCGATCTCGTGGACGGCGCGGCGTCCGGAACCGAAGCCGACGATCGGCCGGAAGCCGAGGCGCTCAGCGCCTTGCTGCGAACCACGGAACGCCCGTTCCCGCTGGCGCTCGCCGCTAGCCGGACACGGGTCGGCCATACCGGGGCCGCTTCCGCGCTCGTCGCGCTGGTTCAACTCGGGCTGGCACTCCACCACAAGATACTCCCCGCATCACCTGCCGCCGAGGGCGTCACCCCGACCGACGAACTATACACGTCCCGCGTGCCGCGCTACTGGCTGGCGGACCGCGGCGAACCGCGCCGAGCCGCGCTCGCCGCCACCGGCGCCGACGGCTCGTGCGTCCATGTCGTGTTGGAAGAAGCCGGATCGGCCGGAGCTCACCCGTCGCAGTTGTCGGAAGGACTCTTCGCGCTCGACGCCGGCACCCCGGTGGAATTGCAACACCGGTTGAACACACTCGCCGAGTGGCTGAATGGGCGGGGAAGCGAATCGATCGGCGAACTCGCCCGCGCCTGGTGGCGCGCGAACCCGACGCACTCCAATCGCAAACTCGGTGCGGCGCTGGTCGCACGGACCCGCGCCGAGCTCGTCGAGCAGATCGAATACTTGGGCGAGTGCATCGCCGACCCGACGGCCCGCAACTCCGGGCGGGAACTGCGGGCCGGCTTGCGCGACCGCGTTTTTTATTCCCCGGTACCACTCGGGCCGAAGGGGAAGATCGCGTTCGTCTTCCCCGGCTCGGGGAACCATTTCGCCGGCATGGGTCGCGACCTCGGCGCCGCCTTCCCCGCGATTCTGGCGAAACAACAAACCGAGAACCACCGACTCCGTGGGCAGTACGCCCCGGACAAATTCTGGGCCGACTTCCTGCCTGCGGACACCACCGCGAAGCAGTTTCTGTTCGGCCAAGTGGCGCTCGGGACGCTCGTCAGTGACATCTTGCTGTCACTGGGCGTGAAGCCAGACGTCGCCATCGGCCTGAGCCTCGGCGAATCGTCGAGCCTATTCGGCCTGCGCGTCTGGACCGATCGCGACGAGATGTTTCGCCGCATCCGGGCGTCGAGCTTATTCGACACCGACTTGGCACCGCCATACGACGCCGCGCGCCGGCATTGGGGCGTCGCAGAAGTCGACTGGGTCTCGGGTGTGCTGAGCGCCTCGGCCGACGACGTGAACTCGCACCTCCGCCCCGGACTGAAGGCGTATTTGCTGATCGCGAACACGCCGGCGGAATGCGTCATCGGTGGATTGCGCGCGGATGTCGAGGCGTTGGCGCGGACTCTTGGCAAGACATTCCTACCGCTCTCGGGTGTGACGCTCGCGCATTGCGAAGCGGGCAAACCGGTCGAAGAGGCCTACCGCAAACTGCACACGCTACCGACGACGGCAATCCCCGGCCTCCAAGTTTTCAGCGGGGCCTGGTCCCGGCCGTACGTGGCGAACTCCGCCAACGCCGCCGATTCCATCACCGCCGGTCTATTGAATCCGCTCGATTTCCCCGCCGTGCTCGACGCGACGTATCTCGAAGGTGTCCGCGTCTTCATCGAAGTCGGCCCGGGCAACTCCTGCACGCGGATGATCGCGCAATCGCTGCCTGGCAAAGCGCACTTCGTCCGGGCGATCGCAGTGGCCCGCCAAGATGCACCGTCGAATATCTTGCGGCTACTCGGCTCGTTGATCGCCGAGCGGTTCCCGGTCGATCTCGGGAAACTCTTCGTCGACGAGCCATCGAAACCGGCCGTCCCGCGACGCTCGATCGAGATCCTCGTCGGCCGGCGGGCAAGACGCGTCGAGGTCGCACAGACTCCGCCCGTGCCGGCGCTGCCTCCCGAACTCGTCACGACCCCGAAGCCCGCGCCGACGCCTCCTCCGCTGGAACAGCGTCCGCCGGATCGGACCGAGTTTTCGATTTCTCTCGTGCAAACGCCGGCCCCGCGCTGGGACACTCCGTTGCCGGCGCGGGTACCGAACGCGACCCCCGGCTGGGCCGAAGCCATCGCCCCCGTGCTCGCCGGGAGCGCGACCGCGCAAACCGCCGTCGCCGAAGCCCACGGCGCTTTCTTGCGTGTTCAACAAAGCTTGACTCAAACGACGATTGCCACGTTACAACTGCAAAACGAACTGATCCGCCGGCTCATGGGCGACGATGGCCCCGCGTCGATAGCCGTATTCGCCGATCCGTACGCGGTGCCGCGCTCGCTGAATTTCGAACAGTGCACCGAGTACGCCATCGGCAAAATCGGCCGCGTGCTCGGGCCCCTCTTTGCAGAAATCGACGACTACCCGACGCGGGTGCGATTGCCCGAAGGGCCGCTGATGCTCGTAGATCGCGTGCTGAACATCGAAGGGGAACCGAAATCGATGGCGCGCGGCCGGGTCGTGACCGACCACACCGTGCATGCCGACCGTTGGTACTTGGACAACGGCCGCTGCCCGACGAGCATCACTGTGGAAGCGGGCCAAGCCGACTTGTTCCTCGCCGGGTTCCTCGGCATCGACTTCATCACGAAGGGGCTCGCCGTCTACCGACTGCTCGATGCCATGGTGCAGTTCCACCGCGAACTCCCCTCCGTGGGCGAGCGCATCGAATACGACATCCGCATCGACGAATTCTTCCGCCAAGCCGACTCGTGGCTCTTCCGCTTCCAGTTCGAAGGCACCATCGACGGAGAACCGCTGCTGAGCATGGCCAATGGCATCGCCGGATTCTTCACGGCCAAAGCGCTCGCCGCCGGGCAGGGGATCGTTCACACGAAGCTCGACCGCCAACCGATGGCCGGGAAACGCCCCGCCGATTGGAAAGATCTTGTGCCCTTCGAGCCCTGTTCCCTCACGGCGGATCAGGTGAACGCGCTCCATCGCGGCGATGTCGCGGCCGCATTCGGTTCCGCATTCGCCCACTTCCGCAACCCGATGAAGCTCCCGGCGGAAATGCTCCGCCTCGTTGACCGAGTACCGCTGCTCGACCCGACCGGCGGTCGCTTCGGTCTCGGTTTCGTGCGGGCCGAGTACGACATCCAACCGAAGGAGTGGTTCATCGAGTGCCACTTCATCGACGACAAAGTCATGCCCGGCACGCTGATGTACGAGTGCTGCCTGCACACGCTGAGAATCCTGCTGATGCGCATGGGTTGGATCGGCGAAGACGGCGCCGTGACCTGCGAGCCGGTGCCGGGCGTGCCGAGCCGCTTGAAGTGCCGAGGGCAAGTGCTCGATACGACGAAGCTCGTGACCTACGAAGTGAGCGTGAAGGAACTCGGCTTCCGCCCGGAGCCATACTGCATCGCCGACGCGCTGATGTACGCCGACGGCAAGCCCATCGTGGAGATCACCAACTTGTCGCTGCGGATGAGCGGGTTGAATCGGGAGATGCTTCAAAGCGTCTGGCGTTCTGAACCCGCTTTCTTGTACGCCCCCGACAAGATCATGGCCTATTCCAACGGCAATCCATCCGAAGGTTTCGGCGAGCCGTACCGCATCTTCGACGAAGGCCGGGTGATCGCCCGGCTGCCGGGGCCACCATACCAATTCCTCGACGGCATCACCGCCGTCTCGGGGGAGCCGTTCGTGCTGAAAGACGGCGCCTCGTGCGAAGCGATTTACGCCGTCCCCGGCGACGCGTGGTACTTCGAGGCGAATCGCTGCGACCGGATGCCGTTCAGCATCTTGCTCGAGATCGCGCTGCAGCCGTGCGGCTGGCTCGCGGCGTACTGCGGCTCCGCGCTCACGAGTGACGGCGACTTGTCATTCCGCAACCTCGGCGGGCAGGGGACGCAGTTCGTACTCGTCGCGCCGGACATCGGCACGCTGACGACGCGGGTCACGATGACGAAAGTCTCGAACTCCGCGGGGATGATCATCCAGCACTTCGACCTCCTCGTGATGGCCGGGGCGCGGAAGGTGTACGAGGGGACGACGTACTTCGGCTTCTTCGCCAAGGCGGCGCTGGTGAATCAGGTGGGAATGGTGCAGGCGAAGGTGCCGTACCTGACGGCGGAGCAACTCGCGGTTGCCGAGGCCGGCGCCTTGCCGCACGATCCCCCCTTCCCCGCGCCGATGCTGCGGATGGTGGATCGCATCGACGGCTACTTACCGGCGGGCGGTGCGATGTCGCTCGGCCTAGTGCAAGGGCGGATCGCGGTCGATCCGGGGTTCTGGTTCTTCAAGGCCCACTTCTACCAAGACCCCGTCTGGCCCGGCTCGCTCGGCGTCGAGTCGTTCCTGCAACTGCTGAAGTACGCGGCTTGGAAGCGCTGGGGCAACCCGCCGGCCGATGGCTGGCAGACCGTGGCGCCGAACCGCAAGCACGCCTGGACCTACCGGGGCCAAGTGCTGCCGACTGACGGCGAAGTCGTCGTCGTGTTGGAAGTGACCGCCGTGGATGAAGTGCAACGCCGATTGACCGCGGACGGATT
This sequence comes from Gemmatales bacterium, assembly GCA_038247765.1. Taxonomy (GTDB): domain Bacteria; phylum Planctomycetota; class Planctomycetia; order Gemmatales; family Gemmataceae; genus JALHQU01. The sequence continues at coordinate 6,907 of JBBRUN010000254.1, forward strand.
TCTCACGATCGACGGCCGGGTGATTTACCAAATGACCGGATTCACGCTGGAGTGACGCCCATGTTCCTATTCGATTTCTCGTTCTTCGAGTGGTGGGCGGGCCTCAGCCCGTGGATCCGCCTCGGTGTCGCGCTGCCGGTCGTGGCCCTCTCGGCGGTCCTCTGGTTCTTCGGCTACTTCTTCCCTTGGGGCATTGCCGCCGGAATCACCGGGATCATCCTCGTGCTCTTCTCGTTCCCGACTCACGCCGAGAAAAAAGGCTACCACGACTTCTGAACGAGCATCGGTAACAAGTGCGTCGCAACGATTCTTGGAGGTTTTCGTAGGGCGGGTAGAGTCTTTACGGGTCTCCGCGGCCTCCGGCCATTAGCTTTTAGCTTTCGGTCATTCTGCATACCCCCCCGGCTGAAAGCAGCGAAAGCAGCGAAAGCAGCGAAAGCAGCGAAAGCACCGAAAGCTAAATTGACTCGCTGGCGCGTCGGACTAACATGAGTTAGAGCAGTTTCAATTTCAGTTCGGCGGTATGTTTTGTTAGTTCGACGCTGGCCGGTTGGTCGTGCGTGAAGGGGACGTGGTCGGCTCCAATTTCTGCAGCGCGTTCCACCCGCAATCGTACGTGCGCGGCGCGTTCACCCGGAGCTTCGACGTGCTCGAATTCGAGGCCGAGGGGGGGGGCAACCCGCCGCAGGACGCCTACCTGCTGCAATCCCCCCAAAAGTGAATGTCACGCATCCACGCCGACGTAGGCGTTCATCCGTTTCTCGCGGCCGGTGGTCGTCGGTTGGCCGTGGCCGGGGAACACGATGGTGTCGTCCGGCAGCGGCCAGAGCTTCGCGATGATCCCGGCTTTGAGGGTGGCGAAACTGCCGCCGGGGAAGTCGGTGCGGCCGACGCTTCCTTCAAAGAGCACATCGCCGCCGAGGACCCATTTCGGCGCCATCTCGTGGGCGACGTAGACGACGTGCCCCGGCGAATGGCCGGGGATTTCGCGCACGTCGAGTTCGATCCCGGCGACGGTAATCGTTTCGCCGTCCTTCACCAATTTGTCCGCGGGCGGGCTGAGCACTTCGAAGCCGTACTTCGCGCTCATGTTGATCTCGGCGTCGGTCAAGAAATCGGCTTCGTGTTCGCCGATGATGATCGGCGCTTCGGGGTAAGCTTGCTTCATCGCGGCGTTGCCGGCGATGTGA
>JBBRUN010000255.1:0-8074 GCA_038247765.1 Gemmatales bacterium
CGAGTTCGCCCGGTTGACGGGAACCGCTGCGCCGGCGACCGACGAGCAACGCCGCGAACAGGCCGTCGCATTCGCTCAGAAATTCGGCGTCGTTCTGGTCCTGAAGGGTTCGCGGACCAGCGTCACCGACGGCCGACGGGTTTACTCGAACACCACGGGCAATCCGGGCATGGCCACCGGCGGCACCGGCGACGTACTGACGGGATTGATCGCAGCGCTAATTGCGCAGAAGATGGAGCCGTTCGACGCAGCCGTGCTGGGAGTCTGGGTCCACGGCCGCGCCGGCGATCTCGTCGCGGAACGGATCGGCGAAGCATCCCTGATCGCGACCGACTTGATGGACTACTTCCCGGACGCCCTCAACGTTTCGGACGATGATGAACTTCCGTTTTGATTCGGTAAATCCCTACTGCTGCCGGGCATTCAACGCGGAATTGCCCCGGTAGGGTTTGTCGCTTTCGTAGAGGCTCAGTCGGGTTCTATAGTCGTCTTCGTGCTCGGGGGCCAATTTGATGGCCTTTTCCATCCACTTCGCGGCCTCTTCGTAATCGCCGAGTTCGGCGTGGGCCGCCGCGAGGGTGTCGAGGTAGCCGGCCTCTTGCCATTCGGTGAGTTCGCACGCCCGGGTGGCGCATTCCTTAGCCCGGGTGCCGTTGCGGATGTCCGGGTCGGGCGCCGTCGCCCAAATCCAGCCGAGTTGGTTGAAGGTTCCGGCACTCTTCGGGTCGCGTTTCAACGCTTCGAGGTGATCTTGAATCGCCTTGTTGTACTGTTGCTGCTGGTAATGGATGCCGGCCCGGAGGTTGTACGCCAGCAGGCTTCCGGGGTTGAGGCGGATCGCTTCGTTGTAGTCGGAGAGTGCCCCCGCGATGTCGCCGGAGAACTTGCGGGCCATGCCGCGGATTTCAAAACCTTTCGGTAAACCGGGCAGCGCTTCGATCACCGTGTCGCAATCGGCGAGGGCTTCGGGGAAGCGCTTCAAACCGAGCCGAACAGTGGCCCGCGCCAGCCGGGCCAGCACGCGATCCGGGTCGAGTTTCAAGGTCGTCGTGAAGTCGGCCTCGGCGTCGTCTTCGTGATGCAAAGCTCGGTGGATCATGCCGCGGGTTTGGTGGGCGGTCGAACTTTCCGGATTGCGTTCCACGGCCGCATCGGCATCGGCGAGGGCGGCTTCGAAATCTTCGAGTTCCAAATGCAACTCGGCCCGGGCGATCAGGTAGTCGGCGATGTTCGGCGCGTCTTGCTCCATCGCCACGGCGAAGTCGGCAAAGGCTTTGTTCGTCTCGCCGTTGGCGGCGTGGCACTCCCCGCGCAAGCCGTGCAGCGGGGCGAGCCCGGGGTCGAGGTTCAAGGCCCGGTCGCAATCGGCGATGGCCGCGGCGAACGAGCGCTGCCGGTAGAGCACCCGGGCCCGGTCGGCGTAGAGCATCGGGTCGTCGGAGCGGATGCGGATGGCTTGGTCGAGGTCGTTGAGGGCGTCGATCCGCTGGCCGAGTTCGAGGTAGGCGAGCGCCCGAAAGCGGTACCCGGCCGCGATGTTCGGCTTCAGCCGGATGGCCCGGGTGAAGCACTCCACGGCCTCGGGGAAATCCCCCGATTGCAGGCTCTGGTGCCCGCGGTCGAAAAGAGATTGGGCGTCGGCGGTGGTGCGGTCGTTGGCCATCGGTACCGGAATCGGGAGTCGGATCGAATCTCGGAATTGTAGCAGCGCCCGCCCCAGCCGGATGCTTTTTGCACCCAGACCGCCGATTTTTACCAACAGAATCGTTCGGACAGCTGCACTCGCAAGATTTTCCGGAAATGTCTCGCGGGCATCGAATACTCTGTTACGGTAGTGGTAATTAAGCCCATTCGGTTACCCGATGGAACTCAGCGAACCAATTCTTGTAGCCGAGGCGAGCCGCTCTCGTGGCTGTGCCTCGGTCTCGCCGGTAGCGTGCTGATGGCGGGCCGCCCTGTTGAAACTGATAGTAAAGATCCAACCCAAGGCGAAGCCTGCGATGGGTGGTGCTGGGCGATCGACGGCGAGCGATGCCGTGAACAGAACGTCCTTCAACAAGTGATCACAGGGCCGGGCGGCACGACGACGATCTCCAAGCCGATGTGCCTGTGTCTGATTCCCGGTTTCGCTACAACCGTCCCATAAATACAAATTGATCTCGGGCGAAAAGATCGATTTGCCGTTGAAAGACGAGAGGGGCTTTTCAACGGCTCATTGCCGAAAGCACTCAACAAATAGCCGACTATGAACACAGTAAACTTGTCAATCGCAATTCTCGTGGCATTGCTCTGCGCGCGCGGCGTTCGCGCGCAGCCGATGCCCGGCGAGCCGCTCGCGAACCCTGAAGCGGAATTCAAGATAGCCGTGGAGGAATATGTCCGCTTGAATCGGAACGATACCGAAAAGCCGATTCGATTTAATCTCGACATTTACCACGCCAAACAAGAAAGAGCGGGTAAAGCGATCCGTGCCACGGTTCATTGGGATGGCGATAACTTGATCGTAGATTCCGATCACTATGTTTATGTTAGCGCACCTCACCGCGCTTTTGTCCTGCATCGCGATTCGCGAGATTTACCTTTGTCGATCCGCGCACTGTCGCCGGTTTCCGATTCCAAACGCGATGCGAACGAAATCATTAAGTTCGACTTGAAAGTCGAAGGCGGATACACGGCGGCCTTCAGGCCGACCGTACGCGGGCCTCGGGTCCGACGGGGCCGGGAGCGCCGAAATGCATTTGGGGGCACGCGAGTTTCGGGCCGCGTCCCCGTCGAGTTGGGGCGTATCCGTACGCGGCGGGCTCATTTCAAGATGAGTGTTCGGTCTTTCATTTCTGGAGCTACCACAGCGGCGGGGCCAACTTCGCGATGGCCGACGGCAGCGTCCGGCTGCTGAGCTACGGCGCGAACGACCTGATGCCGGCGCTGGCCAGTCGCGCCGGCGGGGAGCCGGTCACGGCGCCGGAGTGAACTGGACGCGCAGTTCGCGTTTCTCCCAATCGAGCGCTTCGGGGCCGAGCGGGCGGATGCCGTAGAAGTCGAAGTCGTTCATGAACTGAATCCACATCGCCCGCTGGAGATTCTCGGCCGGGCCGCTACCGAGCCGGGGTAGCCGGGAGAACACGGGTACGCCGACGCCTCGAATGTTGCCATTCAGGAGTCGCATGGCGACGCCGCCGATCCCGGCCATGCGGTACTTGCCGCGGATCCAGAGCAGGAGTTCTCGGCTGTCGCGGGGGAATTCCTCAAACGGCAGTATCGGATCGAAGAGCGCGACGACGCCCACGATGTGCAGCAGGCGTTCCGGCGACTCGCTAGGCACGATCGCATCATCGATTCCGGGTTCTCCGTAACCGATCAGCCAGAATTGCGGTTTGTCTTTACCGAGGACATCGCTCAGATACTCTTCCGGTTTGCCGGGGTTGGTCCCCAGCTTCCACCAAGATTCAACTTCGTTCGGTCGCCCATTCGGCTTGGCCACCTTGGCCGTCAAGTACGGGAGGAAGTCTTGGCCGAATTCGCGCCGCATCGATTCCCACTTCTCGGCGTGGATGTCCGGGATCGTCGCCGTGACGTGCAGCAGTTGAATCGAAGGCTGGTTGACGTTGAGCGCCCGTTCGCAGAAGCGCACGAAGCCTTGGCTGAAGACGGTGCGCATTTGCGGCCACATGGCTTGGAAAGCCGGCTCGGTTGTCCAAGCCCGCATCGTGTTCACCCAGCCGCGCTGGATCGGGTGCGAGTAGCTGCGGTCGAGGTCGTTCATCAGCCAAGCCATCTCCATTAGCTGGGCGCGCTTCACTTGCACGCGATCGTCTTCCGATTCGGTGGCCAACCGGAGATCGGCGCGGGTATTGCCAATGTTCCGGAAGATGTCCGCGAGGTCGCCGGTCAAGCGGCGCTCGTGTGCCCGGCCATCATCCCCGTCGATTTGCAACAGGAAATCGCGGCACGATTCGAGGTATTTGTCGGTCTGGAGCGCCGTGGCCGGCGTCCAAGTCCGCCGGAGCTTGGCGAAGAAACGGCGATTGAAATGCTCGGTTTTGTGGGCGGCTATCGAAAGGGCCGCTTCTTCGAGCACGTTCATACCGATGTGGTAGCCCAAGCCGCGGTAGCTCTCGAATTGGGCCTCGTCGAAGAATTGGTCGTAGGTCGGGTGGTGCGGAAACTCCGGCGTGACGGAGGCGTAGTTTTTGATGTCGGCCGGTTCGTCGCCGGTGAGCGACGAACGCACGAACACGAGGGTGCCGATGACGCCGCCGACATCGACGTCGTCGTAGCGGATGGACCCGACGGCGCAGTGCCAGGTGGTCCGGCCGTCCGGTCCGCGCTTCAGCGGTGCGGTATCGACTTGGATTCGGATGCCGAAGTCGGTGTGGACGACGCGGACGAGGTTGGCCAAGTTTTCGGATGTGTTGTCCGGGTTCTCGGCCGCATCGACGACGAGCACGAACCGGCAGCGCCGGCGGATGAGCTCGTACGCGCCGGTGTTTTCGTAATGGCCGCCGTCGGAGAGGTGGACGAACGAGCTGGTTTCGTCCGTGTAGCCGAACAACTCCTTTAAGTAATGCCACGATCCCCACGGGGCCCGCGCCTCCCAGTCGCCTCGTTTGCCGCTATGCCACTTCGGATTTCTCAACCACCAACCTAAACGGGCGTTGAGGATCGTCAGAAATGCGGTGAACTGGGCGGAATAATAATTCGCCATGTTCGGATCGACGGCCGCGCCGGAAATGGTGATCGCGCGGCCGACGGTCAAGTTCCAATGGGGCCCCTGCGTATCGCTGAGGCGGGCATCCGTGCGCGTGTCGCCGCCGTTGATTAAGTCGTAACCGGTCGAGTCGCTCCCGCAATAATCCGGGGTGAGAATAAACGATTCCCCGCGCCGATCTTGGTATGCCAATTCGGTGCCGGCCACCATATTCAATGTTGTGTTGAAGATCGGGTAGGGGCCAAAGTAGGGGGTGGTGCGGTCGCCCGGCTGGCGGGTTTTGCAGTCGCCAGTCGTTATGGCGGTAGCGCGGAGCACGGCCAGTGGAAGGTCGTCGGCCGGGTCGAACTGGCTGAAAGCATTCGCGTTTCTCCGATCGCGCACCGCCGTCGCCACGTTGAAATTGTCGCCTTCGGCGTCCCGCAGGGACGCACCGAGGTAACAGCGGGTCAACCGGTTGGCGTAAAGCGAATGCAAAGAGAAGCGATTCACAGGGATGTTTACGACGAAGAGAGCGGTGATGAAGAAGGAAACTCCCGCTCCCACGAGCGGAATCCACCATTCCCCGGTGGTCAATCGCTCGGCGAATGTGCAACTCCATTCGTCCGCCAGCGCCGCATCGAGGGCGTATGACGTCAACGCCAACAGCACGGTTAGAAACACGAGGGGTACCAACTTGACCGCCACGACCATTATCAGGCTCGGCGATTTCACAAGCCGGGGGACGAGCCAGCGAAGGACCGCCGTTAATCCGCCTGTGAAGGCCACCGCCGCGGAGCCGACGGTCGCGTAGGAATCGAAAACTTGCGGGAGGTATGCGACGATCGAAAACACGACGGCCCAACCGACCGCCAGCAAGAGGAGCCAAGCCGTGAGGCGCGAGCGCCATTCGCGCTCGTGCTCAGAGTACCAATTCCCCGCGACGCCGACTTCCACTTGCGAAGCGAGCAACAAGCCCAGAAGAAAGAGTGGCGGGCCGACGACGGCGAAGAGCACGGGCCGATTCACCCCATCGGAGTAAAGGAATTGATCGACCAAAAGCGTGAGGATGGCACCGAGCAGCATGCCGAAGAGCAAGTTGAACAACGCGAAGTGCCACCCCCCCCAAAACGAGCCGGTTTTTCCCAAGCCGATGCCCGATGCGAACCAAGCCAGAAGTCCGAATCCGAGGCCGAGGGCGCCGAAGAGCAGGCACCCGCGAACGTAGTCGTAGAAAGTCGAGCCCGTGTCGATCAAAAGGTATTGACCGGTCGGCGCTGCCGCGTTCTGACCTTCCGGCACCGCCCGTAGTTGGCTCGGCATCCGGCTTGGTTGAACGGCGGAGTACGGCTCGACGGGTCGATTCTCCGGGGCGCAGAGCCAGATGAAGAGCATCCCCGCCAGCAGCAGTAAAAACCCCGTGAACTTTGGCCTCGGTACGAGCCGCTTCAAACGGGATGATCCGAGTTCATCGACAAATTTGAACCGCGTGAACCACCAATCGCTGATCCCCGTCGCGGAACGAACCCGACCCAAGCCGGTTCGCAACAAGAATTGCGCTCCGAGCAAGGCCACCAAGAACGCGGAGAACAGCCACCATTTGGTTCCGTTCGGGACTTCCGCCGACCACGCGGAGAACCGGATGACACTGCGGACTGCGAATACAAACGTCGCCAACATCGGCAAGACGATCAGCGAGTTGATGAACAGGTTTCGCGTATAGATGGCGAGCAGCGACCACTGGTCGAGGCTCAGCAGGCCGCCGCGGGGGGCCAAGTAGCGGGAGTAGGCGCGGATGTGATAGAGCGGGCTCGGCTCAGGGTCTTCTCCGCAGTGTTCGCGTTCCACGGCGGGGTCGTCATTCTCGCGCCGATAGCTCCGCGCCTGACCGAGACGATCCGGATCGAGTTGCTTCTCGACGTTGCGAACAGCTTCCGCTCCGGGATGTTTGACGCTGGGTCGCGAGTGCTCGGATAATTCGGAGAATACAGGATCCGCCAAGCCATCGGTTTCGCGGCGGATCCAACCTGCGAGCCAACCGCCGATATAGCCACCGCCGGAAACCGTCGAAAGATAATCGACTTTCCGGAGGAGTTTGAGTTTGCCGAGCGCTTGAAGAATGCCGAGGCAAAAAGTCGCGCTCCGGATACCGCCACCTGAAAATGCCACGCCGAAGAGGTCCATTTTCTTGGCGCGATCCCGAACATTGTCGGATGGAACATCCGTTTGCTTGGGCTCTTGAGCGATCCGTCGCAGTTGAACCCGCTCTAATTCATGGGCGAGGACATCGTCGAAATCGCGTGTGTGAGTCGATGACACTTTGAACACCCGGTGAAGGAATTTTCCACACCGTCGGATTTAACCGCTTTACTGGAGGCTCTGCAAGCCAATTCGCGACCGCCGCAAATCTTCACGAACCCGCTACATTCCCGTGCCCAGACAATCGCTTCAATCGCTATTCTCGTACCACCTCACCGTTACCTTTGCGGGCCGCGCGATCGGCGAAATGTTCCTTCACCTTCTCCACCATAGACCCGACCCCGGCCACTAACTTCGTCGATTGCGAGTAGCTGACGGTTGGGCAGCCGAGCGGGCCGAAATGCACCGTCACTGACTGAGCGCCGAAATCGTAAATGATCGACTTGCCGGCATACGTGACGCGCGGCGCACCGGGCGGCATCGTCGCCATCACGTAGGTGCGTTCCAAGGTCTTCGGATGGTTCAACGACAGGATCGTCGGGCCGCCGGGGACGAACTGGGCTTGGAAAGTGCGGTCGCCGCTCGGGTAATAGCGGTGCACCAAGACCGACGGGGCGACATCGACGTGTTGCGTGCCCGATGTGCCGCCGGCCAGCACGACCGCCGGGACGTGGGTCGCCCCTTGGGCCGGGTCGAGGATTTCGATCTCTTGGCTCGGCGGCACCGGCACGGCGGCGGGGCGAAGGAAGGCCGGCTTGGTGCCGGCGCATCCGACGGCGGCCACCGCGAATAGCATGACCAAGCCCGTGACGATCCTTCGCATGGCGCCCCTCCGCGAACTCAACGGTACGTGAAATCCACATCGACCCGGTCGATCCACTTATAATTCCGCTTCACCGCGTCGCTGCTGCCTTCGACGAATCCTAGGTAGGGCTCGCCCCGGTTCACCCAGAACGGCTCGACCGGGATTTGCAGCACCGCCGCTTTCGTCGCGGCGATCCTCGTTTCCCCGAGCGGATCGGCCGCGTAACCGCGCACCGTCAGCACGAACAGATTCCGGCGGAACGGATTCGGCGATTGCACCGTATCGTTCCGAGTCGCCACACTCTGGTCGGCCCGGAACCGGATGGCGTATTGGCCGTCCGGGTAGAGCGTCACCGAGATCCCCGACACGCTGCAATGGTCGGC
>JBBRUN010000256.1:0-8067 GCA_038247765.1 Gemmatales bacterium
AGGTGTTCGGCTGGTTGAAGGAAGTCGCGGGGGCGGGGCGGGGCCGGTTGGTGGGGAGGTGGAAGTTGCAGCAGGGGTTGGAACTGGCGGCGGCGGCTTACAATCTGGTGCGGCTGAGGAAGCTGGCCCCGGCCGGTTGAAGGCGGGGAAGGATCGGAGCGGAGACGCCGTCGCCGAGCAAGCCTCGGCGACGGAGACCCCGGAAGAATCGCGAAGGCGGGTTGATTCCGAAGGAAACGAAGCGTTTTTCAACACCGCTGCTAGCCGTCCGCCGCCGCCATCAAGCAGTACACGAAAAAACCCGAAGTCCACTCTAGCCACGGATGCGGTCGATCAAACGGCGCAGCGGGCCGGGCCTCGGCGCGGGCACTTCGACCGGCACCGGCATCGGTAGCGGGATCGCGACTGCACCCGGGACGACCTGTTCCGGTTCCTTATCTTTCTTCTTCTCGACGCTCAGGGTCGACACTCGCTTTTTCAATTCGTCCCCGGCTTGGCGCGTCAACTCCGTGATATCTTTCTCGAATGCTGCGCTGGTGTCGGTGTCGGGAGCGAGGATGACGCCTTCCAGCGACACGCCGGCGAAGAGTCCCCGGTTGCGCGAATACGAGAAGATCTCCGCCTTCAATTTGCCATCGGTCGCCACTTGCGCTTCGCGGCCCAGCGGTCCCGCCGCGACGGCCGCGTCGGCGCCGAGTTTCAACTTGGCTTTGCCCTCGAGCATCCGCTCCAGCCCTTTGCGGGTCTTGAAGACGAGCACGACATCGGTCGATTGGATTCCGACTTGGAAGCCGACGCTCGCACCGCTGAGTTCGATGAAGCGGATGTCGCCCCAGCCTTTGTCTTTGTCCCGGATCACTGCGACCCCGTGGCCGAACCGGCCACCGACGACGAACCCGGCTTTGATCGTGTTCGGCACAATCACCACGGCTTCGGCTTCATCGAGCAGCGCCTTGGGGATCGCCTTAGCGGGCGTGTCGCTGAGTTCGTCGAGGACATCGCGGGCCAGTTTCAAAGTCTCCCGCGGGGCCGGGGGTGCCGCCGCGAGCGGAGCGGTTGCGAAACCCAGCCCGAGTAGGACGAGTGCGGAAAAGCGAACCATGGTAGCCTCCTGAAAGTCGTCGTCCGGCGATCGCTCGCCGCGCGATCCCATTTTACCGCTGCGGGCAAGGGAAGATACCTCAAGTGACAGCAACGGGTGCGCCGTTAGGTCCGGGTTCGAGACGTATTCTTGGCGGACTCCTGATCGGCAAGCGATGGCAAAAATCCAGAATTGTCATTCCATTCTCGGGGTGTATCAACGATTCCTGCAGTTTGAATCCGAGCGGGGGACGTCAGTCCGCCGTGAAATCAAAACTCGCTGAGTTTCGCAGTCACGGGGGCTGACGCCACCCCGCTCAGAAGGTCACCTCTAAGAATCGTTGCTACACCCCCATTCTCATCTTCCGTTGCAGCGCTGCTCGGTGTGAACTAGAATACCTACACCCGCCAGCCCAAATCCGAGTGGCCCATGCTTCGCTATCCGCTCCTACTCGTGATCTTATCACTGTCCGCGACTCCCCTCACCGCGGCCGAAGTCCCGTCTTACCTCAACGAAGTCGTGCCGGTGTTGACGAAGGCGGGATGCAATCAAGGATCTTGCCACGGGAAGGGATTGGGGCAGAACGGCTTCAAACTGTCGCTGCGCGGCTACGACCCGGACACGGATCATAAGGCGCTCGTTCGCGAATTCGCCGGCCGGCGCGTCGACACCGTCGAGCCTGAGAAAAGCATCTTGATCACGAAGCCGGCGGGCCAATCGCCGCACGAAGGCGGCCGGTTGTTCGGTACCGCGAGCCGGGAATACGCGACGCTATTGGCCTGGGTCAAAGCCGGTGCGCCGGGGCCCGATCCGAAAGAAACGAAGATCGCCAAACTGGAAGTGACCCCCGCCGACAAAGTCTTGAAGGTCGGTGAAGAACTGCAACTCACCGCGACGGCGACATTCGCCGACGGCAAGAAAGTCGATGTCACATGGCTGACGAAATTCGACACCAACGACGCCAATGTCGCGGCCGTCGATGCGAAGGGCCTGGTGAAGGCGAAGCGCAACGGGGCGACCGCGATCCGCGCCGCGATGCTCACGGAAGTCTCTGTGGCCGTGTTGGCGGTTCCCTTCGAAAAACCGATCGATGAAACCAAGTTCGCGGTGACGAACAACTATATCGACGTGTCAGCGTTCGCCAAATTGAAGGCTCTCCGCATCGAACCGGCGGGGCTGTCCGACGATGCCGAGTTCCTCCGCCGCGTCTACCTCGACGCCACGGGCACGCTGCCGACGCCCGCCGCCGTGAGGGCGTTCCTCGCCGACTCGACCCGAGACAAACGGGCCAAGGTGATCGACAAACTCCTCGACACGCCGGAGTTCATCGACTACTGGACGCTGTTCTTGTCCGACTTGTTGCAGAACCGCAAAGAGCGCGACCACGACGTCCGCGGCGTGAAGGGCGTCCAGCAATTCCACGCTTGGATTCGGCAGCAAGTCGCGGCCAACCGGCGCTGGGACGAAATCGCCCGCGACGTCCTCACGGCCAAAGGCGACTCCGCGATCGTCCCGCAAATCGGCTACACCATCGTGACGCTCGGCGAACACCGCGAGACGGAGAAATCCGAACTCGCCGAGAGCGTCGCCCAAGCTTTCTTGGGCACCCGCATCGGTTGTGCCCGCTGCCACAACCACCCGCTCGAACGCTACACGCAAGACGACTTCTACCACTTCAGCGCCTTTTTCACACGGGTGAAGCTCGAACGCAAAGATCCGAAACAGGGCACCACCAGCCTCGTCGTCAGCCATCACGACGCGAACCAGAACAAACAGCCGATCGCCGTCCGACAGCCGCGCACGAACCAAATGCTGAAACCGCAGACGCTCGACCGCGCCGGTGCCGAGATCGCCCCGACCGACGATCCGCGCATCCAGCTGGCCGCGTGGATCACCGACCCCAAGAACGAATCGTTCAGCGGGTCGATGATCAACCGCATCTGGCGGCACTTCTTGGGCGTCGGATTGGTCGAGCCGGTCGATGACATCCGCGCGACGAACCCGCCGTCGAACCCGGTTCTCTGGGCCGCGCTGAACAAGGACTTCGTGACGGGCCAGTTCGACATGAAGTCGCTGATCCGCACGGTTCTGAATTCGCGCACCTATCAACTGGCGAGTGCCACAACGCCGAATAACGAGACCGACTCGCGGTTCTATTCGCACTACTATGCCCGCCGGCTACCGGCCGAAGTGCTTCTGGATTCGCTCAGTTCGGCCACCGGCACCTTCGAGAAATTCGAGGGCTATCCGGATGGCGCCCGGGCCATTCAAATCCCCGATCCGCAGGCCGGGTCGCAGTTCCTCAAAATGTTCGGCAGTTCCGAGCGCACGACCGCCTGCGCCTGCGAACGCACCGGTGACGTGACACTTCCGCAGCTCTTGAACCTGCAGAACGGCGAGCGCCTGCTGGCAAAAATCAAGGATGCCAAAGGGGCCTTGGCGAAGTTGCTCCAAGAGGAAAAAGACGATGCCAAACTCACCGAGGAACTATTCCTTCGGACTCTGAGCCGCCCTCCGACGACCGCCGAGAAGACCGCCGTCACGGCGGCGCTGAAGGGTGGCGACGCGCGCGAGGAAGTCTTCCGCGATGTGCTCTGGGCGCTGCTGAACGCGAAAGACTTCGCTTTCAACCACTGAGTTGAAGGGTGGGTCGAAATGTTTCTGGCGAATCGAACGGAGCGATTTCGACTCTTCCGCTGCGGGGGCGAGTCGAGAAAGAAAAGAGACAGGCAAGTTTATAGTCCGCATATTCCGCTAACGCTAAACAGTTTCTCGACTCCCCTCAATTCGGTTTCTCTGACGTTTTCACCGTTCGTTTTGCCCCCGGCACCGGTGCGGACGGTACGTTCTTCGACATCATCTTCCCCTTGGCCTTCTTGGTCGGTGCGGGCAGGGGGACGGGTTTCGTCGGCTGGTGCTTCACCCGTTTGGCGGGGGCCTTCTTCTTTTTGACGATCCCCACCGCTTGAGCGACCGGCTGAACGACGTGGTCGTTGGCCGACTCGGCGGCATGGATGACCACGTCGGCCACCTTCTCGACGGCGTGCACGACGGCAGATTTCGCTTTCGACAGCGTACTCTTTTCGGCGGGTGCAGTCGTCGAGGGCGGCGTCTTCGGCTTCTTGGCCATGATCCTTCTTCCTGAGTTCGGGTGATCGCGATACCAACAAACCTAAGTCTCAGCCCGAGCGTGTCAAGGCGATGGGGCTGCAAAGCGAAGGTTCGGTACCGCTCTTGTGCTGATGGGTGTGAAGTCAGATGCGCACGGCCGTCGATCGGTCGCTTCAAGGGTGGAGAACACACCGACTGTCATCGATCGCACGGTCGAAGTTGCCATGGCTAGGATCTCGTGATGCGGAGAACTCCGTCCGGCCAACACGACCGGAGTGGGATACGAGCGGCGATGCAGTTTCGGTGCCAATCCAGAAGAGTGTACGACGGAGATATGTTAACTGTGCCGACCGCGGCGGCGGTCAATTGGAGTCGGGCCGAGTGCTGGATAACTCCGGCAACCGAACCGCAAGATCATGCGACACCTCCGCCATTACTTAGGCTCGATCACACCGCCGTCGTATTCGATCTTGCATTTGGGAAGCGCGGTCGCGAGTTTCTTCACCGCAGCTTCGCTCACGGCGGTTTTCTGGAGGTGGAGGGTGTCGAGGGTCTGACATTTCGCCAGCAAGGTCAGTCCCGCATCGGTCGCTTTTGTTCCCACCAAGTACAGCTTGGACAATGATGGCAAAGCCGCGAGGTGTTCCAAACCTTTGTCCGTGATCGCTGTTTGCGAGAGCACAATCGAATCGAGTTTCGCCAGATTTCGGAACCGGGCGAGATCCGCGTCGCCGCTGAACTTGTCGGCGGGCAAGCGGAACGACGTCACCTGGAACGCACCGGCGGGGAGTTTCTCAGTCGTGTTCGACGGGAATTCTTGATGCCCCTTCTCGTTCGAGATGGCGAAATGGGCTTTGGAGGCCAGAAGCCACTCGGCCGCTTTGCGGTCCAAGTCGATGGCCTCGATCACGCCGCCGTCGTGTTCGATCTTGCATGCAGGCAGCGCCGCGCGGAGCTCCTCCAGCCCCTTCGCAGACACCTTCGTGACGCCGAGGTGGAGGTACGTCAGTCCCTTGAGTTCCTTGAGGTGGACCAGCCCCGCGTCCGTCACCTTCGTGCTGTTCAGGTAGAGGTGCGTCAGCCCCGTGAGTTCCTTGAGGTGCGCCAGCCCCGCGTCCGACACCGCCGTGCCGCTCAGACCGAGCCACTGCAGCCCCGTGAGTTTCTCGATGTACACCAGCCCCGCGTCCGACACCGCCGTGCCGTTCAGGCTGAGGACTGTTAGGTTCTTGAGTTCCTTGAGGTGCGCGACCCCGACGTCCGTCACCTTCGTGATGCTCAGGTCGAGGTACGTCAGGCCCTTGAGATCCTTGAGACGTTCCAACCCCGCGTCCGTCACCTTCGTGCTGGTCAGGCTGAGCCATGTCAGGCTTTTGAGTTCCTTGAGGTGTTCCAACCCCGCGTCCGACACCGCCGTGTCCCTCAGGTCGAGGTGTGTCAGCCCCTTGAGTTCCTTGAGGTGTTCCAGCCCCGCGTCTGTTGTCTTTGTGTTGTCCAAGTCTGCGGAGGTCAGCGTGAAGCGATCCTTTGGCAATTCGGCAATGGCCCTGCGTTCCTTCCCCTCGCCGTTGACGCGGACGAACCCGCCCTGGGCGATCACCCATTCCGCCGCTTTGCGATCGATGCTGTTGTCCGCTGCGGACGGCTTTGTTTTCTCCGACCCGAATTGGCCAAGCGACTTACCGTCCTTCCCCTTCACCGTCACGGTCGCGCCGTCGGGCACCTCGATCTTCGTCTCGGTGCCGTCCTTGTTCTTGATGATGATGACCACGCCGCCGAGCACGAGCGCCGCCAGAGCCGCGAACCCCGCCGCGACCATCGCCCACCGCCGGGGCTTCTTGCGCGACGGGCCCACAGCCTCGATGGGGGCCTCGTCCGATTCGCCGGATACCTCTTCCGTGTCGGAGTCGGTGATGTCCGCAAAGGGGTTCGCTTCCGGAAGCACCGTCACCTGCATGGGGACGTAGACCAGTTGAGATGCCACCAGTTGGGGCAGCGACGTGGATTGTTCGACGGGCTGCACACGAGGTGTCGCGAGTTCTTTCGCAATGTCCCGAGCGCGTTTCGCGACCTCGACGGCCGACTGCGGCCGGGCGTCCGCCTTCTTGGCGAGCAATTGGTGAATCAACTCGGCCAGCGACTCGGGCACCTCCGGGTTCAGTTCGCGGACCGGGGCCGGCTCTTCGGTGCCGAGCGCCATCAGGACCGCCATCGTGGTCGGTCCGTGGAACGGCAGTTTCCCGGTACAGAGCCGGTACAGTAGCGCACCGAGGCTGAAGAGATCGGTCCGGGCATCGACCTTCTCGCCGCGAGCTTGCTCCGGGCTCATGTAGGCGGGGGTGCCGACGATCGCGCCACTCTTGGTCAGTTCGATTTCCGCATCGACCGGTTTCGCCAGACCGAAGTCGAGGACTTTGACTCGCCCGTTCGGCGCTTCGAGCCACAGGTTGCCGGGCTTGATGTCGCGGTGAACCAGGCCGATCTTGTGAGCCGCAGCGAGACCCGCGGCCGCTTCCATGGCGATCCGCAGAACCTGCTGGAGGCTGGGATTCCCCTTTTTCTTCAGATACCCGTCGAGCGGATAGCCTTCGAGGTACTGCATCGCGATGTACGGCACGCCTTCCCGTTCATCGGCTTCGTACACCGTGACGACGTTGTCGTGGCTGATCTTGGCGGCGGCGCGGGCTTCGCGCAAGAACCGCTCTTTCGCGGAGGGATTGGCGGCGTACTCGGGCAGCATCACTTTCAGCGCGAGTTGGCGTTCGAGCCGGGTGTCGATGGCGGCGTAGACGGCCCCCATGCCCCCACGCCCGAGTTCCTTGACGATGCGATACGGGCCGAGGACGCCGACCTCACCGTCCGCGGCTGGCGGGCCGAACCCCGTTGCCGATTCGGCACGTGAAGCACCCGTTGACGCGAGCGTCTCATCGGCTTCGTTGCGTACCGACTGGGAGTTGATGTCGGTTATGTCGGGTTGCGACTGGCGGAACTTGATCATTCAGGCACCCCACAAAATGTGCTCAGTACCATTTTACCGACTCTGTATCGGTTTGCAAACCAATTCCATTGCGCCGCCTCAGTCATACCTGTGAATTAGGCAAAGCAAAGGGGATAGGGATGGGACAGGCATGGAACGGGCAGGTTTTCGACTCCCGGTTCGGATCCGGGGTCGGATCGCCCTACCCATCTTGCGCAGGATACCCGATGCCCTTCTGCGGACCCACTCCAGCCGACATCGACCGCGCCGTCCGGGCTTGGATCGACACCGAGTCCCCCCTCGACGGCGAATTCGACTCCGCCGAAGGGTTCGTCGACATCGAACAGCTCGCTAACCGCATCGGCCGCTCCATGGCCCGCCAACTCGCCGAACGCGCCCTGCATCGCCAAGCCGACGCCGAACCCGCCGAAGGGCCCTGTCCGCAGTGCGCCCGGAGCTGTCGGCTGACCCCCCACAAGAGGTTGCTGACCACGGTGGCCGGCGAGGTCGCCTACCCCGAACCCGCTTCCCGCTGCCCGGCTTGCCGACGCGATTTTCTTTCCGGGACGCCCGAAGTTGCGCCTCGATGAGCGGAGCTACCGCCCCGATCTCCTGCGGAGCCTCCCCGAGGGGACGCCGGCTTCCAAATCGTTCGTGCAAGCGGCGGCGCTGGCCCCGACCCGGAGCAAGAGTTGGCGGTGGTGTTCGTCGACGGCGGCCGGGTGCAGACGCGTGGAGAAGCATGCGGCCCCGGGGTGCACGACCCGCGTTGGCGGACTTGCGTGGCCACGATGCGCGGCAGCAAGGACTTCCGCTGGATGGTGATGGCCGAGGCCAAACGCCGGCACTTCTCCGCGGCGAAGCGTCGGGCCTTCGTCGCCGACGGCGCCCCTACAAC
>JBBRUN010000257.1:0-8067 GCA_038247765.1 Gemmatales bacterium
CCGTAGTTGCGCGGCCCGCCGTTGCCGGACGACGGGGCGATGCTGACGAAGCCGGGGAGGTTGTCGTTCTCAGAGCCGAGCCCGTAGACGACCCAGGAGCCGAAGCTCGGCCGGACGAAGTTGGTGGAACCGCAGTGCAGAAATAGGGTGGCCGGGCCGTGGGCGACCCCTTCGGTGTGGAGCGAATGGACGAAGCAGAGCTTGTCGACGTGGGCGTTCGTTTCGGGGAACAGGTCGGACGCCCAGCGGCCGCTCTTGCCGTGTTGGGCGAACTTCCAGAGCGGTTTCATCACGCGTTCGTTCGTGCCTTTGGTCCCGGTGTTGGCGATATTGCGGGCGTCGTCGAAGGGCATCTGCTTGCCGTCGTCCTTCTCCAAGCGCGGCTTGTAGTCGTAGGAATCGACGTGGCTGACCCCACCTTGCATGAACAGGAAGATGATGCGCTTGGCCTTGGCGGGTAGCGGGGGCTTCTTCGCCGCGAGCGGATTGGCGGCGTGGGCCAAGCCGCCGAGGGCGAGTGCTCCGAAGCCGCAGCCCGTGCGGGTAAGCCATTCGCGCCGACTGACGGGGAGGAACATGGGGAACCTTTCGATTGATTGCTGTGTCGCGATAGCCCGACGATCCCGTAAGCCCGACGATCCCGTTAGCCCGTCGCGCCAGCGACGGTGTCGGATGGAGTCTTCGACATCCGACGACTGACGGGGAGGAACATGGGGAACCTTTCGATTGATTGCGGTGTCGGATGGAGTCTGCGACATCCGACAACGGATTCGTATCGGTTGCCGTTCTCGAATCCTCATCGTGTCGGGTGTCGCGGACTCCACCCGATACCGTCGCTGGCGCGCCGGGCTAACGGGATGTCCGGAACTCGGCGGATGCGAACAGCGATTGCACGATCCCGGCCCATGCGTCGGCCGTGTAATTCTGGTTCTTCAAATACTTCCGCACGACCTCGCGCTCGCCGTCGGTGGGCGGTCGGCCGAGCGCCGAACGGTAGGCGTAGGTGATGCGGGCATCGTCCGTTTCCAGCGGCAGCTTCAGCAACTTCGCCGCGGCGAGCTTGGCCTGCTCAATTGGGAACGGGTTGTTGAGCAGGAACAGCGCCTGCGGAGCGACGGTGCTGGTATTGCGGGCGCCGACGACGACGCTCGGGTCGGCGAAGTCGAAAGCCTCGAAAAACTCGGGGAGCGAATTGCGGAACACCGGCAGGTAGACGCTGCGGCGATTATCGCTGGCTTTGTAGCCGTAATCGGCGCCGAGGGTCGCGGGGTAGGTTTGCCCGCCGCGCTCGGTACTGAGTGCCCCGCTGATGGTGAGCATGGAATCGCGGATTACCTCGGCGTCGAGGCGCTTGCGGTTGGCCCGGCCGAAGAGGCGGTTCTCGATGTCGGCAGGGTTCACGGATCCCGCGCTTTGTCGGTAGGTGCGGCTAAGGACAAGCGACCGCACGAGCTTTTTCACCGACCATCCCTCGGCGACGAACTGCGCCGCCAAGTGGTCAAGCAGTTCCGGGTGACTCGGCGCTTCGCCGGTGGTGCCGAAGTTGTCCGTGGTGCGCACCAAGCCGGAACCGAAGATCCAGTGCCAGGCCCGATTGGCGAACACCCGCGTGGTCAACGGGTTGTCAGCGGAGGCGATCCACGCTGCGAGTTCCAACCGGCCGCTTTGGGCTTTGGGCATTGCCGGGCCATCGCTGGCCGTGGCCACCTGCAGCACCCCGCGCGGCGCCACCGCCCCTTGGTTGCTCACCAGCCCGCGGATGTGGATTTTCGCCTCTTCCATCTTGGCCCGCTCGACCACGCTCAGTGCCAGCGGCCGCTTCGGCCCCGTGGATTGGATTTTCTTCAGTTCGTCTTCCAAGGTCTTGAGCGCATCGGGCTCTTGCCTCTTCACATCCGGGTCGTCCTTCTTCGCCTCTTTCTTGTCCAGCGAGATGAACACCACGGCGTCGGCGGTGACGTGGCCCGTTGTCCCTTCGTTGGAGACGATGACGAAGCTCTGACCACCTTTCTCGAACTTGTATTCGCCGAGCGAGACGTACCGGCCCTCCACCGGCGGGGCTTTGCGCATATCCACGGCGATGGTCTTCTCGCCGTCGGCACCGAAAACCGTGACCGGGACGTTCGACGCTCGGCTCGCGCTCGCGGAGTACGACAACCGCACTTCATATTGCCCCGTCGCCGGGAGTTCGGCGGTGAAGGTCAGGCTCTTTTCCCCTTTGCCGGCCGCGTCGTCGTGGAGGTAGCCGGCGCCGATGTAAGTGCCGGTCGAAGTCGAGTCGCGCCACTCGCCGGTCTTCTTCGCTTGCGAATCGTCGATGACGATCCCCTTCACATCGGCGATGGCCATGACCCCTTTACCCGCTTTCCCCGCGGCGGCGGACTTGGTCAGGCGGATCTTCACCTGCAGGGCCGCCACTTGCTCTTCGTGCTTCTTGAACTCCGCTTCGAGCGCCGGTTCCACGGGCAGCGGCACGTCTTTCCACACCGACACATTGGCGTCGTCGGTCGCTTGGACGTTGCGGAAGATCCCGGCGAGGGCGTAGTAATCCTTGGTCGGGATCGGGTCGAACTTGTGATCGTGGCAGCGGGCGCACGTCACGGTCTGCCCGAGGAACCCCTTCGACACCACGTCGAGCATCTCGTCGACGATGTCCATGCGCAGAACCTTCTTGTCCTGCTCTTCGAGGTTGTGGTTGCCCATCGCCAAGAAGGCCGTGGCGATAATTTGCCGACGGCGCTCGTCGGTGCTCTTCGCCTGCATCAGATCCCCGGCGATCTGCTCCTTCAAAAACTCGTCGAAGCGGCGGTCGGCGTTAAAGCTGTCGATCACGTAGTCGCGGTAGCGCCACGTCTCCTTGAGGATGAAGCCGCGCAGCGTCAGCGATTCGGCGTAGCGTGCCACGTCGAGCCAGTGCCGGCCCCAGCGCTCGCCGAACTCGGACCGCGCGAGCAACTTGTCCACGCGGTTCTCGTAGGCCTTCGGATCCTTGTCCGCGATGAACTCGTCGATCTCCTCCGGCGTCGGCGGCAGGCCGATCAGATCGAAGTAGACGCGCCGCAGCAAAGTCGGCTTGTCCGCATCGGCGCTCGGCTTCAACCCCTTCGCTTCGAGCGTGGCGAGGATGAAGCGATCGAGGTCGTTGGTCGCCCACGCCTTGTCGACAGTCGCGGGTATGGCCGGTGCTTTCACCGGCCGATACGCCCAAAACTTCCGGCCTTCGGCGACGCTCATGCCGATCTGCTTTTTGCCCGCGCCTCCCGATCGAGGGTCGATGGCCCCGGCTTTGATCCACGCTTCGAAGTCGGCGGTGACCGCTGCGGGGAGTTGTCCCTCGGGGGGCATGTGCGAATCACCCTGATATTTTAGGCTTTTCAGCAGCAAGCTTTCGCCCGGTTTGCCGGGGACAATGGCGGGTCCGCTGTCGCCGCCGGCCTGCCAGCCGGCTTTGCTATCGAGCTTCAAGCCGCCTTTGAGCTTCTTCGCCGACTCGGCCGCATCGCTGTGGCAGCGCACACAGTGCTCCACGAGCACAGGGCGGATTTTCGCTTCGAAGAATTCGAGTTGCTGGGGCGTCTCGCCGGCTTCGGCGAAGTCGGTGCCGAGTGAGACCAGAAGAACGATCGAGGACAAGCGGAGCATGGCGGATCAATTCTGCGGAGAGACGGAATCCACGGAAACATTATGACGCGGGGTTCGAAACGATGCAAGCACCGTTGCGGATTGCGATACAACGTGGGTGTCCCTTCCCCCGATGGTTCCGGAGCCTTTCCATGAAGTGGGCCGTACTCGCCGTCCGTGTTCTCGTCGGTCTCAGCTTCACCGTCATCAGCGGGAGCTATTTTCTGATGCCGCCGCAAGATCCTTCCGGATTGCCGGAGAACGCCGTCAAGTTCATCGGGTCCATGGTGGCGACGAACTATTTCGATGTCGTCAAAGTGCTGGAACTGCTGGGCGGACTGCTGCTGTTGAGTGGCCGGTTGACACCCCTCGGCCTCGTCATCCTCGTGCCGGTGACGGTGAACATCGCGCTCTGGGACATCTTTATGCTGAAATTGAGCGCGCCGCCCGGAGGGCTGATTCTGCTGGCGCTGGAGGCCTTCGTGATGTGGGGCTACTGGCCGTACTTCGCGCCGTTCTTCCAGCCGACGGCGAAACACGTTTGATGCCGGACGGGGTCGATGGCGATGTCAGCCGCGCTCCGCGAGCGGTACGACTTCGCGGGCCGGGGCGCCGGTGTACAACGCCCGCGGGCGGATCAGGCGGTTGTTGTCCAATTGCTCGATGACGTGGGCCGCCCAGCCGGCGATGCGGCTCATCGCGAACATCGGCGTGTAGAGCGGAATCTTCAAATCCATGGCGTTATACAACCGACCCGCCGGCCAATCGAGATTCGGGTACATCCCCTTCTGCGCCGCCATGATTCCTTCGATGATCTCGGCCGTAGTTTCCCAAGCTCGCAACTCCGGCGTGACCGCGCGGGCTTGGCAATACTCCTTTAAGATGCCGGCGCGTACGTCACCCGATTTGTATACCCGGTGGCCGAAGCCCATAATGCGCTCCTTGCGGGCGAGGGCCGCCTGCGTCCACGCCTCGGCCGTGCTCGGGCCGCCCGCGGATTTCAATACATCCATCACTTTCTCGTTGGCGCCGCCGTGCAACGGGCCTTTCAAGGCCCCGATGGCGCCGACGACGGCCGCGTGCATATCGGAAAGTGTGGACACAATCACGCGGGCCGCAAATGTACTGGCGTTGAATTCGTGCTCGGCGTACAGAATCAACGAGACATCGAGCGCCTTCACATCTTCCGGGGTCGGTTCGACGCCGCGGAGCATCCAGAGGAAGTTGGCGGAGTGACTCAAATCTTGCCGCGCGGCGACCGCTTGCAAACCGGCATTGATGCGGTGTTGATCGGCGATGATCACCGGCATTTGGGCCAGCAACCGCTCGGCCTTGCGGACGTTCGCCTCGTGGGAATTATCCGCGGCATCTTGATCGAAGTGTGCGAGCGCGCTCACGGCCGTGCGGAGCAGATCGAGGGGGACGCTCCACTTCGGCATCGCCGGGAAGAGCTGCTTCACCGGCTCCGGCAGCCGCCGGGCCATGGCGACTCGCTCTTGGAAGGCTAGAAATTCCTTGGCCTTAGGCAGTTCGCCGTGAATCAAGAGATAGGCGACTTCGTCGAAGCTCGCGTGCGCGCAGAGGTCGCCCACGGCGTAGCCCCGGTAGCGCAGGCCATCCTCGACCGAGGAAATGGCCGTCGGCCCGGCGACGACGCCTTCGAGCCCGGGGGAGTAGGGAGTGGGGGATGGGGTGGAAGCGGCCATGATGTTTGAACCTCTAAATCAAAATGCTTTGTTAATCTCGAGACGCAGAGAAGAATGAAGATTTTCACCACAGAGAACGAAGAGGGCGCGGAGTAAAATCCCAGGAGTAGAATTGGACTCCAGCACAGCGGTGAATATCTTCTTTCTTCTCTGGGCTTCCGTGCCTCTGTGGTTAGTCCGTATCCTGTTTAGAATCGCCGAAGTACGCCCGGTCCCGCGATTCATAATCCGTGTATCCGAGTCGGTCGTATAACTCCGCTCGGGTCATCATGCTAGCAATCTTATCGCGCTGGTGACCTTGCTCCTTCAATGCCATCAGCGTGTCTTCCGCCGCGCGCATCGCCGACCGGAACGCCGTCAGCGGGTATAGGATCATCTTATAGCCGAGATTCCCTAACTCTTCCGCACTCAGCAACGGGCTTTTGCCGAACTCGGTCATGTTCGCTAGCAAAGGCACCGGCACGGCCTGCGCGAAGTCTTGGAATTCCTGATTCGTTTCGAGGGCCTCCGGGAAAATCGCATCGGCTCCGGCTTCCAGATACAGCTTCGCTCGACTCACGGCAGCGTCGAATCCCTCGACGCTGCGGGCATCGGTGCGGGCGATGATCACGAAATCGCGATCGCGCTTCGACGCCACGGCCGCGCGGATCTTCGCGGCCATTTCCTCGGGTCGTATCAGCGACTTCCCCGAAAGGTGCCCGCACCGCTTCGGCAGCGTTTGATCTTCGAGGTGGATCCCCGCGACCCCAACCCCTTCGAATAGTCGCACGGTCCGTTCGACATTCAGCGCTTCGCCGAAACCGGTATCGGCATCGGAAACGAGGGGGAGTGGGCAAACGGCGGTGATCCGCTGGGCCTCGGCAACGAACTCGGTGAGGGTCAACAGACCGATATCGGGGAAGCCGCTGCCGGCCGAAAGGGCACCCCCGGAGAGATACACGGCGTCAAAGCCTAGCCGTTCGGCCATTTTGGCGACGAGCGGGCTGAAAATACCGGGCAAAAGGAGCGGCCCGGTGGCCCAAGCTTTTCGGAGGCGATATCCGGGCGATTCCGTGATCAAGTGGGCTTCTCCGAGTGTGAGAAAACAGTGCCAGTCTATTCTGTTCGGGCGCTGGCGAAAAGAATTTTCGAGGAAGGGGGATTCGGCGCAGATGCGATGCGCCGCCGACACTTCCGTCCAGCGGTAAGGTTGGCCACCGGGAAAAAGCGGCAAGTGCGCGTTGACACTCCGGTTAGGGCGGCTAATATTTCTAAGCTCATTGAAGCACAGGAATTTAGTGGCCTATGATTCACTCCATCGCGTCCCCATCATTCCATCACCCGATCCTCGGGTAGCTCTCCCGGATACAATTTGTGCCGGTCGAGGGCCAAACCTAACGGTTTGGCTTTTGCGTTTGTTGTGGTGTCGTCGTCGGTTTGGAGCGGGAAACACGGGTGTATAGCTCAGTTGGCTAGAGCGCAGCTCTGATAAAGCTGAGGTCCCAGGTTCAAATCCTGGTACACCCAAAAGCGGACCGTCCGGTTGGTAACTGGAAGTCGAACGCAGTCGGGGGTGTAGCTCAATTGGTAGAGCACCTGCTTTGCAAGCAGGGGGTTAGGGGTTCGAGTCCCCTCTCCTCCATCACGGTCGAAGAATCGATAGCAATTCGATTCGGAACGAAACAGGCGCGGCGGCGACACCCCAGCAAAAACGCTGCAAAGCGTGGGGCTCAATCGGGGCAAGGCGATATCGGGACGGTCTTCATGCAGACGCGATGAAGCCTGTCAAGAAAAAAATCGCGAGCCGGGTTGACAGAGTGGAGCCGACGACTAATATACCCAACGTCAGCAACGCAAGTCACGGTGTGCAAAACACTTGCGACTAGCGAAGGTGACGGCAAGTTATTGGGAATCTTGTGTAAAAGCAGGGTTGCCCAATACTCGGCGAAAGCCGATAGAGATGAGCGTGAAGCTCGTGTTCTTTGACAATTTGGTAGGGTATGAAGTCGCATCAAAGCAAGCGGCCCAGAATTTGAGATCGCGAGATCTTGAAAGTTTGGGTCACCGAGTTTTGAGTGATTCTCAACGAGCCTTAGAAAACAGAATTAAGATCGTCCACCTCCTCTATCCCAGAGGGTGGTGGTTAAGAACTTAGTAGCTGCTAATCGGTTCGTTTCGTCGGTCTTCGGCAGTCATGTCGCGGGGCGAGGGATCGGACAATGTGGCCAAGCTATTAAGGGCGTGTGGGGGATGTCTAGGCACTAGAAGGCTGTAGGGCGTGGAAAACTGCGAAAAGCCGGGGGAAGCTGTTAAACGAGCTTTGATCCCCGGATTCCCGAGCAAACCCAGGGAACTGAAACATCTCATTACCTGGAGGAAGAGAAAACAAAAGTGATTCCGTATGTAGCGGCGAGCGAAAGCGGAACAGCCCAAACCAGAAGGCTACGCCTTTTGGGGTAGTAGGACCGCGGTAGGACCGAGAGCTCTAGTTGAACGGATTGGAATACCGGCCACAGAGGGTGAAAGCCCCGTAAGCGGCAGAGCGATCGGACGAGCGGGATTCCTGAGTAGAACTCAACACGTGAAAGTGAGTTCGAATCGGGCGGGACCATCCGCCAAGGCTAAATACTCTCTAGTGACCGATAGTGAACAAGTAGCGCGAGCGAAAGATGGGAAGAACCCCGATAAGGGGAGGACACTGAACCTGAAACCACATGCCTACAAGCGGTTGGAGGGCTATGCCCGAAAGGGAATGCCTGAC
>JBBRUN010000258.1:0-7948 GCA_038247765.1 Gemmatales bacterium
ATTTTCAACTTCACCAGTTCACGCTCGGCCTGCTCGGCCCGACGCTCCATCTTCGAGCAATGGTCGCCCAAGATGATCAACTCTTTCTCGTCGGCCGAGGCGCGGCGGGTGCGGATCCAACGGTCGAGCAAACGGTGCACTTGCAAATCCGGATAGCGGCGGATCGGCGACGTGAAGTGGCAGTAGTCGAGGCTGGCGAGGGCGTAGTGCTGATCTTGAATCGGCGAGTAGATCGCCTGTTTCAAACTCCGCAACAGCGCGAAGTGGATGGCGGCCCGCTCCGGTTTGTCGGCGGTTTCGCGGAGCACGCGCTGCAGTTCGAAGCGATCCTGCGAGCGCTTCATCGGATAGCCGAGGAGTTCGGCGAAAGCGGCGAAGTCCTGCAATTTCTCCGGGTTCGGCGCCGGATGGACGCGCCGCAGGAACGGCACCGGCAACCGCGACAGATGCTCCGCCACGGCTTCGTTCGCGGTCAGCATGCACTCTTCGATCATCTGATGGCTGATGTCGTTGACCGCGAAATGGGCCCCGCTCATCTTGCCGTCGGCGCCGTATTCCAGCACCGCTTCGGGCATGCTGAGCTCGAGGCTGCCGCGCTTCTGGCGCTTCTTGCGGAGCCGGAGGGCGAGGTCGCGCAAGCGGTGGAGCATCGCCAACACATCCGGTGCGGGCATCGCCCCGTCGCCCTTCAGAATCTCCGAGACCTGCTCGTAAGCGAAGCGCTGCCGCACGCGAATGGCCCCGTTGGCGAAACGGACATCGGCCTTCTGCCAGTTCTCGTCGAACTCGATCTGCACCGTTTTGACGTACCGGATCTTCCCCTGTTGCAAGCTGGCCAAGCCGTTGGAGATCACCTCCGGGAACATCGGGATGACCTTCTGCGGCAGATAGATGCTCGTCGCCCGTTTGCGGGCCTCGGTGTCCAAATGCCCGCCGGCCGTCACGAAGTGGGCCACATCGGCGATGTGCACCGTCAGCACCGTGTGCCCGGTCTTCTCGTCGACTTCCACGCTCACGGCATCGTCGAAGTCGCGGGCATCGACCGGGTCGATGGTGATGACGAGATCTTCGGTGAAGTCTTCCCGACCGGTCGCGGTTTCGATGAACGCATCGGCTTGGGCGCGGGCTTCGTTGAGTGCCGCCTCGGGGAATTCCTCGGGCAATCCGAAGGCGCGGATGACCGTCAGCAGGTCGACCCCCGGTAGGCTCAGCGGCCCGAAGACTTCGGTGATGACCCCTTCGCCGCGGTCCTCGGCCGTCGGGAAAGTGATGAGGTCGATCTGCACTTTGTCTTGCGGGCGGACGCCCTTGGCACCGGGGTCGCCGACGGAAATGGAGTGGGCGAAGACGATTCCGTCGACTTTGACGAAGCCTTCGCCGTCGCGCTCGAAATAGGTGCCGACGAAGCTGCGGGTGGCCCGTTCGAGCACGCGGACGATTTCCCCGCTGGCGTTGGCCATGCGGCCCGCGGGCTTCAGCAGTTTCACCTGCACCCGGTCGCCCGTAGCCGCATCGAGTTCGCGCCCTTCGCGGATGGCGATGTCGGGCAGGAACGGCTCACCAGGTTTGCCGTCGAGCCGGACGTAACCCGGCCCGGCGTTGGTGCGCCGGTAGGTGCCGAAGACGGTGCCGTGCGGATCCTCGGCGACGAGGGTCGAGCCGGAGCCGACGCGGATGCGGCCTTCGCGGATGAGGGTTTTCAAGGTGCTGCGGAAGGTTGGGTAATCCTGTTCCATCACGGCGAGGCGCTTGGCGAGCACCTTCGGTTTGATGGGGCTGTAGCTCGGCCGGCCGAGCGCTTCGAGAATTCGTTTGGAAATATCGGGCATGGTACCTCCTTGAGACAGTGCCCACCCGTGCCGGGTTCGCGTCAATCGTAGGCGTCGCCGCCTTCGCTGTACAAATCGCCGTTGGCCCCGCCTTTATAGAACCGGCGTTGCAGCGTTTTGTTGTAAGGCGTCCACGCCGTCGCATTCTGGCGATCCTCGCGGATGTCGCGCAGGACCATGTGCTGCCGGGTGTCGAGGCTGTCGATGCTGTGGACGAGCATCGCCTCCGGCGTCATCGGCACCTTCGGGCTGCCGTATTCCAGCGTGCCGTGGTGGCTCAGGATGATGTGCTTCAAGCGCAGCATCAGGTCGCGCGGGAAATGCTCGCCGAGCAACTCCGGCACCTTGGCGGCCTTCTCCACGAGCATCTCGTAACCGAGCGGGATGTGCCCGATCAACTGGCCTTCGTCGGAATAGCCGAAGGCGCGGGTGTAGGTGAGTTCGCGCGTCTTCCCGGCATCATGCAGGAACAACCCCATGATCACGAGGTCGCGGTCGGTGCCGGGGTAGAAGGGCAGCAAACGCTCGGCGATGTCCATCATTGTGACAGTGTGTTCGAGCAAGCCGCCGACGTAAGCGTGGTGCAGTTTCACCCCGGCCGGGCAAGTCGTGAAGTTGCGGACGAAGGCGTCGTCCATCAAGAAGCACTCGGAGAGCGCCCGCAGGGCCGGGGCGTTCATCCGCAGCAGGAACGCCCGCAGGCGCTCGAAGAGCTTGGGGATTTCGTGTTCGGTCTGGGGGAGGAAGTCGATGGTATCGACCTTCCCCGGCTCGATGCGCTCGATGGTGTTCAGGATGACCTGCAACGCCCCTTGGAAGAGCTGCACCTTGCCCTCGACCTGCGCGAAGTCGCCGTTCTCGAAGGTGCGGAACAGGCCTTCGCCGGCGTTCCAGAGCCTCGCTTGGATGCCGCCGGTACGGTCCCGCAATTCGACTTGGATGAACGGGTTCCCGTTCCGATTCGAGCGAAGTTGCTTATCGGTAATCAGGTAGACTTCGTCGAAGAAGTCGCCGTCTCGGAATTGTTCCACGAACCGCCTAGCCATCGAGATGCTTTCTGAGATTGGGAGAGAATCGAGCGGGTGCGGAAGTCCGAGCGCCGCCGATCATTTCTTGTCTTTGGCCTTCAACATCAGTAGATGGGCGTTACCCACGTCCCACATGTAATCGGGGACTTTGTATTTTTCCACGGCGTCGGTCAAGTGCGCCCGCACTTTCTTGGCATCCCCTTCGGCGTCGTACCAGAGGCCGACATACAGATTCGCATAGAATCGCGCCGAGACCCCAAGCGGCGTATCGGCCTTCACCTTCTCGGCCGCGGCGAGCACGTCCTCGGGCTTCAACTTGCCCGCGTAGAGCTTTTGAATCTCGGCCATCGGCACGCGGGTGTCTTGGGTCACGTCGATGAGCGCCTTCTGCGATTTCTCTTTGCCCGCGCCCTTCACGTTGCAGAGATAGTGCCAGGCGGCGTTTTCCACGTCTTCCGGGTTCACCGTCTTGTGCGTCTCGAATTGCTTCACGCCGTCTTCGAACTTCCCGGCATAATACAAGGCGATCCCGCGACGCCAGTGCTCCGGGGCGAACTTGGCGTTCTCTTTCAGGAAGGCGTCGTAATCGGCCACGGCTTCGGTGAACTTGCCGAGCTTCAGTTGGGCATCCCCCCGGCGGTCGAACGCGGCGATCAAGGTTTTGTCGAGCTTCAATACCGCCGTGAAGGCCTCGGCCGCAGCGGCGTTGTCGCGCAGACCGAGTTGGGCCATGCCGAGGAGATAGTGGGCGGTCGTGCTTTTCGGGTCGGCCTTCACCGCGGCCGCAGCGAACTCGGCGGCCTTGGCGTACTCTTTCTTGTTGTAGGCGCGGTCGGCATCGGTCAGCGGGTCGGCCGCCCGGACGAGCGTCGACCAGGAGATCAGCGACAGGGACACCAGCAGCAGGGAACGCATGGAATCGGCTCCGCAAGTTGGAATGCGTCATCTTATTCACTGCGCGCCGGAATCGCCATGTGGGATGCGTATCGCCGCGCCGACCATCGGTTTTGGGAATCGACGGTTTTGGCCCCGGAGGCGGCTGCGGAGTGTAGCCTCGGGTGAAGCGATGTCCGGCGCAAGCCGGAAATCGCGGAACCCGTGGAAACTCCCCATGGAATCTGCCCCGGCAGGGGCAACGGCACAATCCGGAATCGACAAGCCTTCCGCATCGTCCACGGGTTGCGCTGCGCTCCACCCGTGGCTACAGTCCGTCGCCCCTCAGGGGTAAAAAACCGCCTACAGTTGTGGTCCCCGAAGAAATCGGGAACCGCCGCGCCGTAGTGTAAAGGCACCGCATGCGACGGGGTTCCGAGATCGTGGAGAATCGCACCGCTTTCCGGCGAAAATTGCTCGCTTGGTTCGATCGCGCCAAGCGGGACTTGCCTTGGCGTTCGACCCGCGACCCGTACCGGATCTGGGTGTCGGAGGTCATGCTCCAGCAGACCACCGTCGCGGCGGTGATCCCGTACTACGAGCGATTCTTGCTCAGCTTTCCGACGGTGCAAACCCTCGCGGCGGCCGACGAACAGACGGTGCTAAGCCACTGGCAGGGGCTCGGCTACTACCGGCGCGCGCGTCATCTCCACGCGGCCGCCAAGACGTTGATGAACGAAGCCGGCGGCGAACTCCCGGACGACCCGGCGCTGTGGGCCGCGCTCCCCGGCGTTGGTCGGTACATCCTCGGGGCAGTACTCTCGCAGGCCTTCGACCGGCGTTTGCCGATCGTGGAAGCGAATACGCTGCGGGTACTCTCGCGCCTCTTCGGCAGCCGCCTCGATCCTCGGGCCGGCGCCGGTAAGGCGTGGGTCTGGAGCGCGGCGACGGCCCTGCTCCCGCGTCGGCGCGTCGGCGACTTCAACCAAGCGATGATGGAACTCGGTGCTCTCGTCTGCACGCCGGTGGCGCCGAAGTGCGCCGAATGTCCCGTGAAGCGCGAGTGCGTCGCGAACCGGCTCGGACTGCAAGCCGAGATCCCACCGCCGGCGAAACGAACGATACTGAAGAAGGTCGAAGAAACGGCCTTGCTGATTCAACGGAAAGAGCGAGTGCTGCTGTGCCAACGCCCTGCAACGGCGGAACGGGGTGCGATGCTTTGGGAGTTCCCCCCGAGCGGCGAAAGCGTCGGGCTGAAAGTGGAACTCGGTCCGGTCGTGCTGACCGTCCGCCACGGTGTGACGCGGTTCCAAATTACGCTGACGGCGTTGGAAGCGGCTTGGCTCCGTGGGGCATATGCATCGGACTTCTACTCGGCCGGCAGATGGGTAACGGCGGCCGAAATAGCGGACTACCCAATGAGCACCCCGCAGGGGAAGTTGCGAGCCGCGTGGTTGGCTACCAAGCCGCACCGATGACCCGGCCGGCCAAGTCGTACCCGTCGGCGGCCGTGATCTTCACTTTGGCGAAATCGCCGCCGCGGAGGCTCTTGCCCTTCACCCGGACTTCGCAGTCGATGTCCGGGCTGTCGGCGTAGGTGCGGGCCTTGAAGTGGTTGGCGAACTCGGGATCGGGCCCGTCGATGATGCACTCGAGTTCTTGACCGACGCGGTTTGCGGCCCAATCGAACGCGACTTGCTGCTGCACTTCCATGATCCCCGCGACGCGGGCGGCCTTCACGTCTTCGGGCATGTGCCCGTCGAGTTTCGCAGCCGGGGTGCTGGGTTCCAAACTGTACGGGAACACGCCGGCGCGCTCGAACTTCTGTTCCCTCACGAACTGCTTGAGTTCTTCGAACTCGGCGTCGGTCTCGCCGGGGAAGCCGGCGATGAAGGTCGTCCGCAGCGCCAGATTCGGGATCGCCGCACGCATCTTGGCGATGAGCGTCTCGGTCGCCCGGCGGTCCACGCGGCGGACCATGCGCTTCAACACGCGGTCGTTGATGTGCTGCAGCGGCATGTCGAGGTACGGGATAATTTTCTTG
Source organism: Gemmatales bacterium (assembly GCA_038247765.1). Classification (GTDB taxonomy): domain Bacteria; phylum Planctomycetota; class Planctomycetia; order Gemmatales; family Gemmataceae; genus JALHQU01. Next base: position 5,775 of record JBBRUN010000258.1, read on the forward strand.
GCGCTGCCGAGCGTTTGCAGCAGATCGTCCGAGACGTGCTCGGGGTAGACGTACAGCACGCGGATCCAATTCAAACCGTCGACTTTGTCGAGTTCGCGCAGAAGTTCCGCCAGGCGGACTTTGCCGTAAAGATCCATGCCGTAGTAGGTCGTGTCTTGGGCCACGAGGATCAGCTCGCGGACGCCGTCGGAAACGAGTTCGCGCGCTTCGCGGATCACTTCTTCGATCGGCTTGGTCACGTGCTTGCCGCGCATCTGCGGGATGGCGCAGTAGGTGCAAAGGCGGTCGCACCCCTCGGAAATCTTGAGGTAGGCGAAGTGCCTCGGCGTGATCCGCAACCGCGAAGTATCTTCTTGGGCGCGAACCGGGGCGGGGCGGAAGACCGAGCGTTGTTCGTCGCGGTGGAGCACGGCGCGATCGACGACCGACGCGATTTCTTCGCGGCCGAAGACGCCGACGATCTGATCGATGCCGGGGACTTCCTTCAGCAGCATGTCGCCGTTGCGCTCGGCCAAGCAGCCGGCGACCACGACCGAGCCGATCCGTCCGGCTTGCTTCAGCGCCAACATTTCGCGGATGACGCCGAGCGATTCTTGCCGGGCCGGTTCGATAAACCCGCAGGTGTTGATGACGACGACATCGGCCCCGTCGGTGTCGGACTGGAAGGCGTAGCCGTCTTGGGCGAGTTTGCCGAGCATCCGCTCGGAATCGACGAGGTTCTTCGGGCAGCCGAGGCTGATGAAGGCATAGCTACCTTTGATGGAACTCGGCGCGGCCAGTTCCGCCGCGGCGTGCGTCAACGGCAGAGGCTTCGACTTGATCTTGGTGGCCATGGTGCAGTCTGAATGAAAATGGCCCGCGCATAACGGTTGCGGGCCATGCGAAGAGCCGGGGATCTCGAAACTATTGTAGAGGTGGATAGGAATGGGTTCAAGGCGATAGGAGCTGGACGACGACGGTTCTGGTGGCGATTGCGAAAAGTGAACGTGTGAAAGGAACCGAGGAGGCGGACTCATCACCGATTCGGCCAAGTACATCAAGATGGTCGAGTGGTCGGAAACCGATGACGCGTTCGTCGGCCAGTGCCCCGGAGTCATCGGGCCGCGCTGCCACGGCCCGGGTCAGCACATCGCCGTCTTGCGCTTCTTACCGGTGCGGCCCATGCCTTCGACTTTGGCGATGGAGTCCGCGGCCACGGGGATCTTGCAACTCGTGTCGCCCATATCGACTTCGACTTTGCCGAGGGCCTGCGCGATCGCTTTGGCGCGCGGCACGAGCGGAACAACACCGCAGCCGACGGCGATGACGTACGAGATCATGCAATATTTCACTCGGTTCGGGGCTTCGCCGATGTTCGCTTGCACCCGGTCGAGGAGTTTGTCGAAGACCGGCAGGTCGAGGTCGTCGTCCGCGGTAATGCTGACGTAACAGGCGAGTGTGCTCCAGCCGGATGTGGCGATCAATTCTTTTTTGCTGTCGATCCATTCGAGGCCGAGTTCGACCGCGAAGCGCGATTCGGCCGCCGCCCAAGCGACGGCGTACTCGGAGATCATTTGCCACGGGGCTGCCTTGGCCCATTTGTCGAGTTGGGCCTTGGTGAATTTCTGAGGTTCGGACACGAGCGCTGCGAGGTATATGGCATCCGATATGCCGCTGTCGTACAGTGCGAGCGCGATCCCGTGGTTCTGCTTCACCTTTTTCTGGATCTTCTTCAGCTCTTCGATTTTGACGCCGTAGTAGGGCTCGACGGCTCCGTGCTTGGCGATCACATTTTTGTACGATTGGCTTCCGAGCGTCGGTAGGAGTTCGAGGATTTCTTCGGCGGTCATGGTGATGATTTCCCGTTCCTGTCTCCGAATTCGAGACGCGGCGGTCGAGCGGCGGTCTTGAGCAATACTTTATCCTGCTCGGTCAATTTATGTGGGTGAAGGCTGATGATCGACTCTACGCCCGAGTGGACTTGCTGCACTCCGCTCAGAAGTTGACATTCGAGAATTGTTGCAGCATCCGAGCGAACCGGCCAGCGCAACGTCCGTCGATACAAAGGTTCAGTACTTTCCAATTGATCTAGAGAACGCAGGCTCCATTCGATAAAGGGGTTGTGTCAAGCAATCGCCTCCAAGGCAGGAGCCTGCGTCCGATGAAATCTTACACGACCACCCCGCGGTTCGTCA
>JBBRUN010000259.1:0-7930 GCA_038247765.1 Gemmatales bacterium
ATCGCATCCTCGATAACGCCGCGACGCGGGAGTTGATGGCGGAGTTCACGCGATCGCGGAGCATCCGGATCATCGACTACCCGCAGGCGGAGCACACGTTGGAATTCGAGCCGCCGGGGCGCCCGTGGCTAGCGGATTTGCGGGGCTGGTTCAGTCGCTCGGCTTCAACCGGATCGTGAACTTCGTCCCACAGCCAGGTTCGCTTTGCACAGCGATACTCCCGCCGTGGGCCAGAACGATCTTCTTCGCGGTCGCCAACCCCAAGCCGTTCCCATTCGACTTCGTCGTCAAGAACGGCTCGAAGACTTTCGCCGCCAACTCCGGCTCCATCCCGCAGCCGGTGTCGATGACATCGAGCACGACCTCGTCCGCTTCGGCCCGCGCTTGCAGTGTCAGCGCGCCGCCGTCGGGCATGGCGTCCTCGGCGTTCAACATCAGATTCAGCAGCACCTTCTCGAACAATTCGACATCGAGCGCAACCTTCGGCAGCTCGGGTTCGACGTGCCAGTTCACGTCGATGTTCTGCGCCCGCGCCGTCGGCCCGAGGAAATCGACCATCCGGCCCAGCACGTCGTCGAGGTGTGTCGGTACGGTCGTCAAGTCCGCGATGCGGGCGTAGCGGAGGAAGTCGTTCGACAGATCGACGAGCCGCCGGCATTCGTCGGTGAGCTTCGCGACGCGATCCCCGGCCCGCCGTTCCCGCGGCGACTCCGGCGCTTCCAAATCCTCCGCCAGCAATTGCAGATTCAACGACAGCGTGTTGAGGTGGTTCTTGATCTCGTGGATGAACCCGCCCGCGAGTTCGGCGAGTTCGAGGTATTGCTGCTGCATCGCTACTCCAGCACCGGCGTGCGGCCGGCCAGAATATCCCGTTCCCATTCCTCTTGGAGGGGCCAACGGGTGGCGCAGGTGCCGAAGTCGGCGAGATACTGGTAGCCCGTCAGCCGATCGATGGCCGTTTGCAGAATCGCCGGATCGCGCCGGAAGGCCGGACCGTGGCTCGGCAGCAGAAAGTCGCAATCGTCGTTTTGGATGCGTTTCAGCGACTCGATGAAGTGCGCGATGTTCGAGCCGTGGTGCGCGTCGATGACGCCGACGCCGGCGTCTCGGTAGATGTTGTCGCCGCTGAACAAAAGGTTGCCGAGCTTGAAGCTGAGTTGCCCCGGCGTGTGCCCCGGCGTGTGCCAGACTTCGAGCTTCAATTTGCCGATTTTTACGACGTCGCCGTCCTTCAGTTTCAGGTCGATCTTGCAGGGCGGCATCGGAATGCTGAAGTTCTGCGCCGAAATCTGCGCGAAGGTTTCGATCACGTCCCCGGCTTCGATGGCCACGGCGGCGCGGGCGTGCGCGGCCGTCTTCGTCTTCAACCGGTCGCGGGCCGCCGCGAGCGCCTGCACGTGATCCGCATCGGCGTGGGTGGCGAGGATCATCTTGCATTTGGACAGCGGAAAATCCATCGCCCGGATGAGGTCGATGACTTCGTTCAGCGTCTCGGTTTGGCCGATGTCGAGCAGGGCGAACTCGGTGCCGCCGTCGAGGAGGTAGATGTTCACGCCGAGCGGCTTGCCCGCCGCGAGGTTCAGCTCGATGACGTTCGGCGCGAGGTACTTCCGCAACTGCATGGTTCGTTCCGCCGCGGACGTGGGTTCGATGCGGTCATTTTACACAGTCGCGCGGAACCGTCCGTCGCAAGTGGCGAAAAGCGGACTCTCCGGAAGAGAATTTCGATGTCGAGGCTCTTCGCGTACGCATCGAGCGAATTCGGGCACGTCCGCCATCGCGCCGACTCCTTCGCCTCACGCCCTCCAAATCCAAGCTCCCAGCAACATCACCATACCGAAGAGCCAGAAGCTCGTCGAACGATCCCGCAACGCCGGCGCGGCATCGTCCGTCAGTTCCCGGCTCGGCAGCGGTTCCAACTGCGTCGCAAAGAACTCGGCGAGTCGGGGTGAGTCGCGCCGCGCCGGCAGGTACTGCCCGCGCGTCTCGAGCGCGATCGTCCGCAGTGGTTCTTCGACGAGCTTGGTCGAAATCAGTTCGTCGTCGCCGCCGCGTTTATTGATCGTCAACGGCGAATGGACGATATCGCCGATGCCGACGGTGTGGATCGGAATCTCCGCTGTGCGGGCGCCGGCGATTCCCTCGGCCCACTCGCGGTCGTCGGCCGGGTCGTCGCCATCGCTCAGCAAGACGATATCCTGCTTGCCGGGGAAGCGGTCGTCGTGCGCTTGCACCGCCAACGCACACGCGGCGCCGATCCGCGTGCCCGACTTCGCAAACTCGTCGGCGGGTCGGATTTCCACCGGCTGCACTTCGGCATCGAGTTCATCGAGCATCTGTTTCAGGTGGTCGTAGTCGGTCGTCAACGGCACGAAAACCTTGGCCCGCGCGGCGAAGACGACGATACCGATGCGGTGCCCACCCCGCCTTCGGGCCGCCGAAATGAGGTCGAGCGCGGCATCGCGGGCCGCTTGCCATCGGGCCTGCGGACTGGCCAGATCGGTCGCCAGCATGCTCTTGCTGAGGTCGATGACGACGACGACATCGCGGCCGACGGCGACGCCACCGTCATCGCCTTGGCCCCAGCGCGGCCCGGCCATCGCCACGACGAACGCACTCCACGCCAGCCCGAAACAGACGCGACCGAGCGCACTCCGCCGGGGGCTGCGAATCGCCAGATTCCGGATGGCGCTAGCCCGCCCGAGTCGTTCGGCCACGGCCCGGTTCTGCCGCCGTGCCCACCAGTCCAACAGCAGCAAAGCGGGCGGAACGAACGACAACCACAGCAGACCCAGGCGCGCCCAGCGGATCGCCGCGAGGAACTCGCGGAGATCCGTCCAAGCTCCGGACAACCCGGAGGGCCACGCGCCGAGATCCATGTTTCACCTCGCCTTATTTCACGGAAATCGCCGCCAGCGCGTCCGTTCGAGAATCACCAAGAGCAGGAGCAGACCCGCCGCCGCGAAGCCGAAATACGGCCCGAGTTCCCGGTACCGTCGGTAGCGGAAACTCACGACTTCCTCGCGCTCGAGTTTGTCGATCGACCGGAAGACCTCACGGAGTTCGGCGCCGTTGTTCGCCACGAAGGATCGGCCGCCGGTGGTCTCGGCGACGCGCTCCATCACCGCGCGGCCTTCCTGCCGTTGCTGGCCCGATTGCGGGTCGTCGGCCGGGGGATCGCCGCCGCAGTCGATGGTGTAGATGGGCACTCGCAATTTCTCGGCCAACAGCGCCGATTGAATCGGCTTCAGCGTGTTTTCCCCGGCCTTGTTGTGCTCGCCATCGGACAGCAGCACGATGGCCTTTTTGCGGCCGGGGGGCACGGCGTCCAGCCGGACGAGGGCTTCGCCGAGGGCGTCGCCGATGTTCGTGCCCGCGGTGAGGGCGTCCTGCGTTTTTTGGTCGTCTAGTACCTTCAACAGCACGGTGTGGTTGAGCGTGAGTGGGCAAACCGTGGCCGGGATCGACGCAAATGTGACCAGCGCGAGCTGATCGTTCGGCCGGCCGGGGAAGGTTTGACCGTCGGGGGAATCGCCGCCGACGGCGAAGAGCCGGAAGGCTTGCTTGGCGGCCACCAACCGCGTCACCGGTGCCGCATCAGCCACGGGGACGAAATCGGCAGTAGCCATGCTGCCGGAAACATCGAGGACGAAGACGATGGAGACACCTTCGATGGGCAACCGGGTTTGCAGATCGGGCCGGCGCGGATTGGCGCAGGCCACGACAATCCCCAGTACAATCAGGCCCCGGAGGATGGCGCCGCCCAAGCGAGACCGCATCGCCCGACCGGTGGGCAGGCCCCGCAACGCGTTGACATCGGAATAGCGGATGGCGGACCGGCGGCGACGGAACTGCAAAACCGCCACGGCCACCGCGAGCGGCAACAGCAAGAGATACGCCGGAGTTTGGAAGCTCCAATCGGACATGGTGACAGGATAGCGGGCAAGTTTGATTCCGGCGATTAGCAGGGCTAGAACAACACCATGCCCGATTTCTTCTTCGACTACGACCTCCCCGAACACCTCATCGCGCAGACCCCGGCGGCGAGCCGGGCCGACTCGCGCTTGCTCGTCGTGCACCGGCAGACGGGACGGCTTGAGCACCGCCACTTCCGCGACTTGCCCGAGTACTGTAACCCCGGCGACCTGCTCGTGCGGAACAATACGAAGGTGCTCCCGGCCCGGTTGATCGGCACCCGCGAGAAGACCGGTGGCCGTTGGGAAGGACTGTTTTTGACCGAGCGCGATGGCGTTTGGGAACTGCTCGCCCAGACGCGCGGCTTCGTCGGAGTCGGCGAAATCCTCAGTTCGAACGACGGCCGATTGCGGCTCGAACTCGTCGGCCGAACCGACGATCGCCACTGGCTGCTGCGACCGCTGACACCCGGCACGCCGGGCGACTTGCTCGCGATCCACGGGATGATCCCGCTGCCGCCGTACATCCGCAAAGGCTTGGCCGAGGACGCGGATCGCGAACGCTATCAGACGGTCTACGCCACCGTGGCCGGGTCGGTCGCGGCCCCGACGGCGGGATTGCACTTCACCCCGGAATTGCTGCAAACGCTGTCGCGGAAGGAAGTCGGCATCGCCGATGTGACGCTGCACGTCGGCCTCGGGACTTTCGCCCCGGTGAAGGCCGCCGACCCGACGCAACACGCCATCCACGCCGAGTGGTGCGAGGTACCAGAGAAGACGGCCGAAGTGATCCGGAGGTGCGATGGGCGGGTGATCGCCATCGGCACCACGACGGTGCGGACGCTGGAATCGGCGGCGCGTAATCGGCCGCTCGCCGAGTTCCGTGGGCCGACCGATTTGTTCATTCATCCGCCGTTCGAGTTCAACGTCATCGGCGGGTTGATCACGAACTTCCACCTGCCGCGGACGACGCTGTTGCTGTTGGTTCAAGCTTTCTCCGGCGTTGATTTATTGAAAGCGGTGTATGCGGAGGCCGTGCGTCGGGAGTATCGTTTTTTCAGTTACGGCGACGCGATGCTGGTGGTATAGAATGGAGTCCGTTCAGACGGGAATGTTTGAAATGATCGAGTACAACAACAAGATGATCGCGTTTGGCCCCGAAGTCTGGGACAGGATGGTGGCCGCCGTGGAAGCCGTACGAGACCGCTTGCGCCGATCCACCGCCGCGCTCGAAGCCGCTGGGATCGATTACGCCGTCGTCGGGGGAAATGCCGTCGCGGCGTGGGTGGCCCGGATCGATCCCGCCGCCGTCCGCAACACGCAAGACGTGGACATTCTCCTGAGGCGGGAGGATCTGCCCGCGGCCAAGGTGGCCATGGAAGCGGCCGGGTTTGTTTACCGCCACGCGGCGAGCATCGATATGTTCCTCGACGGCCCGAGCAAAAAAGCCCGCGATGCCGTGCACATCTTGTTCGCCAACGAAAAGGTTCGCCCGGTCGATCCCGCACCGACCGCGGATGTCATGGAATTCGAATCGAGCGAAGAGGGCAACTATCGCCACCTCACCCTCGAAGCCCTCGTGCGGATGAAGCTCACGTCGTACCGCCTCAAAGATCAAGTGCACCTGCAAGATATGATCGGCGTCGGCCTCATCGACGAAACTTGGCCGGCCAAATACCCGGCGATTCTGGCCGAACGATTGCAAGCGGTTCTCGATAACCCGGACGGCTAACTCCGGCGTCACACCCCGAACGATTGCCGGGCCAACTCCCGGCCGGCGGGCGTCACGGCCAAAAGTTCGCCGCGCCGTTCCACCAAGCCGTGGCGTTCCGCCCGGCGTACGACACGCAGCACATCGCCGGGCAGCCAGTGCAAATGGCGGTGCAGACCGGCCAATCGCGATTCTTCATCTTCGGCCGGTGTCCCTTCGTGTTGCAGCAAATGAATCGCGAGAATCCGCTCCGGGAATTCTCGGCGGTTCTGCCAGCCGCGCCGCGCTTGGGCGATCAACCCCCGGCCCGGCGCCACCGTAAACACCAAACCGAATTGCAGCCCCAAAACACTGGCCACGGTGCCCGCGATGTTCGTATCGATCGCCAAAGCGAGTAGCGTTCCCAAGACGCCCCCTATCACGCCGAGGACGATGCTGAGCGCGAGGAGCGCATCCAAACGGTCCGTAAGAAGGTAGCCCGTCGCGGCCGGGACAACGAGCAGCGCGACGACCACCACCGGGCCGACGGCGTCGAACGCGGCCACCGCCGTAACCGAGGTCAACGTCATCAATCCGTAGTGCAGAAGCACGGGTGCGAAGCCGAACGTCGACGCGAGCGCTGCATCGAACGTCGCCAACTTCAACTCTTTGAAAAACAGCACGACCAAGAACAGTTCGACCGCGAAGATACCGAAGAGCACGACGACGGAACGGGGCAGGAAGTCGAACCACTCGGAACGGTCGAACGGGGACAATTCGGCGAAGCCCAACAGCACGCTATCGACATCCAAGTGGGTGCTCCGCAGGAACAGCGAAGCGAGCAAAGTGCCGAATGCGAACAGCGCCGGGAAAACCAAGCCGATGGCGGCGTCCTCCGCGACGCGGTCGGTGCGGCGGAGCAATTCGACGAGTGCCACCGTCAAGACGCCGCTGGCCGTCGCCCCGAGGAACAACCACGGCGACGCCAAATCGCGCGTCGCGAAGTACGCCACGACGATGCCGAAGAGCAGCACGTGGCTGATGGCATCGGCGACCAGGGCGACCCGGCGCAGCACGAGGAAAACGCCGGGCACGGCGCAGGCCGCACCGACGCTCGCCAGTACAAACACCACTTGGAGTTGGTATGGAATTTCGATGGTCATGCGGTCGCCCGTTTCCGCAGCAGTCCCCAAACGATCCCGCGCCGCGGGGCGAAGAGGATCGACGCCACGACCAACGCCGTGACGGCCAACACGACGACCGGCCCGGCCGGGAGACCGCTGCGCTGGTGGCCGACCACCGCGCCGGCGAAGCCCGCGACTCCGCCGAGGAGACCGGCCAACAGGCAAAGCATCCCGAGCCGATCGACCCATTGCCGGGCTGCCACGACCGGCGCGACGAGCAACGCGCTCATGAGGACGACGCCGACGAATTGCAAACCGAGCACGACCGTGCAGACGATGAGCGACGTCATCAACACATCGAGGAATCGCATCGGGAAGCCGAGGCTGGCGGCGAAGTCGCGGTCGAAGCTGGCCAGCTTCAACTGCTTCCAAAAGAGGCCGACCAACAGCAGGATCGCCGCGCCGAGGCCGACGATGGTGGTCACATCGGCATCTTCGAGGAACGCGGCCTGGCCGAAAAGGTATTTCTCCAATCCGTGATTCGTGGCATCGCGGGCGTGGGGCTGCAACCACTCTTCGAGCCAACCGACGGGCGGTCGGGTGTCGAGGGTTTGATTCAGCTTCCGTAGGTACGTGATCAACACGAGGCCGAAGCCGAAGAAGACGGCGAGTGCCCCGGCCAGCGCCGTGTCGAACGGAATCCGGCTGCGGCCGACGATCCCCTTGACGAGCGTCATCGCGAGCCAACCGGTGCAGGCCGCGCCGAGCACGATCATCAACGGGGAACGCCCGCCGAGGATGAAGGCGAGCGCCACGCCCGGCAGCGCCGCGTGGGAGATGGCATCCCCTTGGAGACTCTGCCGGCGAACGACGGCGAACGTGCCCACCATTCCCGCCAGCACCCCGATGGCCGTGAGGCCGAGGGCGACGGGACGCAGCGTCGGATTGTCGAGGATCAGCATGGAGATGTAAGCTTGTCGAAGTTATCGATCTTGAATCGCACCCAAGATTCGATTGTGGTTTTGCATCCGCCTCCGCCGAGCATCGCGGAGCGGCCCGCGAAATCCGAAGTATTCTCGACGAATGTTGCCCATTCGTCCTTATCGCTTATGTCGACACCGTACATGCCGAGGTACTGTTTTTGAAGGCGCGTTGTCGTCGCCTCATCGTACGAATCGTGGTCGGCTAGGAACGCAGCGCCA
>JBBRUN010000260.1:0-7894 GCA_038247765.1 Gemmatales bacterium
ATGCAAGACGACGTGGTCACGGTGTGCTGGGGCGAATTCGGCCGGACGCCGAAGATCAACACCAGCAACGCGGGCCGCGATCACTGGTCGCCCGTCATGAGCGCGATGGTCGCCGGGGGCGGCTTGAAAATGGGCCAAGCCATCGGGGCCAGCTCGGCCCGCGGCGAATATCCGAAGGACCGTCCGTACAAGGTGCCGAATGTGCTCAGCACGTTATACAAAGCCATCGGCATCGACCCGAGCATGACCTTCCCGAACGGCACCGGCCGGCCGATGTACGTTCTCGACGAACGCGATTTAGTCACCGAATTGGTTTAATCGAAGGATGATTCCAAAAATAACACCGGCCGCATGGTCGGTGTTATTCGTCGATGGATGATACCTTCTTCGCCCCTCCTGGGCGAAGAGCTTGTTACCGTCCCTATCATCTCTGCATGAACTCCGCGATTTCCGTCCGCGATCTCGTCAAAACCTACCCGGCGCGGCCACCTGTCGAAGCCGTGCGCGGCGTCACCCTCGATGTGCCAGTCGGCGAATGCTTCGGTCTGCTCGGGCCCAACGGGGCCGGGAAAACGACGACCCTCGAAATCATCGAAGGCCTGCTCGCGCCGACCTCGGGCGATGTGACGGTGCTCGGCCGGCAGTGGGCGACCCACGAGACCGAACTGCGCGAACGCATCGGTATCTCCCTCCAAGAGACGCGGTTGTCGGATAAACTCCGCGTCCGCGAGACGCTCGAACTCTTCCGCAGTTTCTACAAAACCGGGCTGGAACCCGACGCGGCCATGTCGCTGGTGTCGCTGAACGAGAAGTCTCGCTCATTCGTCGATAAGCTTTCCGGCGGGCAGAAACAGCGCCTCGCCGTGGCCTGCGCTCTCGTCGGCGAGCCGGAACTTCTCTTTCTCGATGAACCGACCACCGGCCTCGATCCGCAATCGCGCCGGCAGCTGTGGGACGTGATCAACGACTTCAAAGCCAAGGGCCGGACGGTGCTACTGACGACGCACTACATGGATGAAGCCGAGCGCTTGGCCGACCGCGTCGCGGTCATCGATCAGGGCAAAGTCATTGCCCTCGGCACCCCGCACGATTTGATCCTCCAAGTCGGCGGCGAGCACGTCATCGACTTCACCGTCGCGGAACCGGCCACGATTGCGGATGAGGCGCTGCAGGGCCTGCCGACGGTGAAGACGGTCCGCCGGGCCGCTGACGGTGCGTTGTCACTGTCGGTGGCGGAACCGGCCCAAGTGCTGCCGGCGCTGTTGATTTTGCTGCAATCGAACGCCGTGAAACTCCTCGGCCTGACGACGCGCACGGCGACGCTCGAAGACGTCTTCGTGACCCTGACCGGCCGGCACCTCCGCGATACGGAATGAAACCACCGTGAACCGCCATCCGCTTTTTCAACTGACGCTGGCCCGCTTCCGCGAGTTCTACCGCGAGCCGGCGGCCGTGTTCTGGGTCTACGGTTTCCCGCTCTTGCTGGCGGTGGCGCTCGGCGTCGCTTTCCGGGATCGCCCCGTCGAGAAGATCACGATCGACGTCGTCACCGACGGCGTCGGGGGCCAAGCCGCGGCCGAGAAATTCGCCGAGAAGTTGAGCGCCGACGAGCGGTTGAAGGTGAACCTGAACCCGGATGCGACTTCGAAGAACAGGCTGCGCACCGCGAAGACGGGATTGATCGTCCGCCCGATCGCGGGTGATAGTGCGGTGTCAGCCAAGTGGGAATACCAACTCGACCCAAACCGGCCGGAGTGCGTGCTCGCCCGCAACGCGGTGGATAATGTCTTGCTCCGCAGCGAGGCCCCGAACTTGGCCAAGCCTCAAGACATCACCACCGAGGAGCCGGGCGGACGCTACATCGACTTCCTGCTGCCGGGGTTGATGGGGACGAACCTCATGGGCGGCGGGCTTTTCGGCGTCGGCTTCGTGATCGTCGATCTGCGCGTCCGCAAGTTGCTGAAGCGATTCTTGGCGACCCCGATGAAGAAACACCACTTCTTGCTCAGCCTGCTGATTTCGCGGTTGGTGTTCGTGCTGGTCGAAATCGCAGTGCTGTTGCTGTTCGCCAACTTGGCCTTCGATGTGACCGTCCACGGCAGTTGGATCGCCCTGTTGTCGCTCGTGTTTGTGTCCGGGCTGAGTTTCGGCGGGCTCGGATTGCTGATCGCCTGCCGGGCGAAGACGATCGAAACTGTGTCGGGCCTCATGAACGCCGTGATGCTGCCGATGTACGTCGTCAGCGGGGTCTTCTTCCCGTCGGACAAATTCCCCGACATCGTGCAGCCGGTGATCAAACTGCTCCCGCTCACCGCCTGCATCGATGGCCTGCGGGCGATCATCAACGACGGCGCCGGCTTCGGAGACATCTGGCGCGAGTTCGCCATATTGACAGTGTGGGGTTTCGCTAGCTTCGGTATCGCGATGAAGCTGTTCCGCTGGCGGTGAGTGTCTGGCGACCCGGCTCGCCTTTTTTGCATCACTTCCGGATGCGGATCTCGTACACCCGGTTCGTATTGGCCTGACCCGGATTCGGATTGCCGACGGCCTCGGGGTCGCCGCAGTGCCGCCGGGCGAACAGCGTGAGCGCCGCCGCGTGGGCATCGATCCAGTCGGAAAGCTGCGGAGGGGTCATGTTGGAAGTGAAGACGCCGCGGAGGTATCGATTTTCCGCGGGGCTGGTAATATTTTCTCAGTTCGCGGCTACCGACGATTCGGGCAAAGGAACTCCCAGCCCGGCGGCGGGGCCTTGATTTCCTTCGGCTCGGCGGGGCGTGGAATGGGCCGGCTACCGTCATTCCGCAGCGGCAGGCAGTCGATGGACTGATCCGGCAGCGGCACCCGCAGGGCCGATTCGGTCATCAAGGCCACGAGCGTTTGCACCGTCGCCGGGTGCGCCGGCAAACTGATGTGCCCGACGTGGTTCACCGTCACCGCTTCCGGAACTTTCAACCGCACACCGCCGCGCCAGTGGTGCGACTTCAACACCAGCGCCCGATACGGGACATCGGTCGTGAGATCCCCCTTCGCGCCGATGGGGTCGATGTACACAACCGCGTCGAGGGCGATCCCTTCCCGGCTCACTTGGCAAGCGAGTTCTTGCACCTGATCGGCCGCGGTGCCGTAGCCGACGAGCAAGAAGCGCGCGTCCGGTTCGTCGCGGTGTAGCCGGTGGAGCTCGCGGTGGTACCACTCCCGATCCATGCGCTGGGCGTAATAAATCTTGGGGAAGCCGGCGCAAATGAGTTGATCGTGGAGTTCGGAGAAGCCGTAAAGCTCGAGTAAATCGGCCCCGTTCATGAAGAACGTGTAGACCTTGGCCCGCGCCGGTGCGATCACCTGCACCTGTTCCACCGGCTTCAAACTCTCGGCGAAGGACGTGTACCGGCAGGTGGTGCAGCCGGCGGCGACGCACAATGCGAGAAAAAGGAGCGTGATAGCGATTCGCATGGCGATTCTCCAGAGGCCGCAGTTTCGGCTTACCCCGGAGATCGACCAAATTGCCCCATCGACACGAGTTTGATTATTCCGCCGATCTTAACAGTCGTCCCGGTTGCGGAGACTTTGCCGGTTGCGTAAGATGGATAGCCTAGGCAAAGTAAAGACCTACAAAACGGCACATCGCAAAGAAACTCCAAGAATCGTTGCTACACCCGGCCGAAATCTCTTTCCCCTGAGCATCAGCACGCCACGATTTTCCCCGTCCGCACCGATTCGCACTCTTTGTAACAGAGCATGAGGGCGTCGCGGGCCAGTTGGCCGCTGAGCCAAGGCGGTTCTGCGTTCGAATTCACACCATCGACGGCAGCTTGCAGTTCCAGTGTGAAAGCCGCGATCGGATCACCGCCGCCGGGGAGTTCCGGCTGGAACGAACCGCCCGTTTTCGGGAATACGGTGAGTGGCAGATTTCCTGCCGAACTATGCGAGAGCGTTGCCCCTTCCAGAAAAATCTCGAAGCCGTGGACGAACGGCCGGCCCGGCATGGCGACCGCCCCGCTGCTACAGGTAATGGCCGGGCCACCGGGGCCGTAGAGGTACGAGGTGCTGAGGTAATTCACGGCCCCGTTTTCTTCGCGGCCGACCGAGAAGAGAGCCTTGGGCACCCCGGCGAGCAAGCCGATGAAGTGCGTGTCGTGGATGTGCAGATCGATGGCCGGACCACCCGTGGCCGAGGCGTCACCGATCTCGGCGGACCAATCGGGCTGGGCGATCACGCGCGTGAAGTGGGCCCCGAGCAGTTTGCCGTACTTCCCACTCTGCACCGCCTCAGCCGCGAAATGGAACTCCGGGAAGAAAGGGAGCACATGGGCCACCATCAACAGTTTGCCGGCCCGCTTCGCGACCGCGAGCATATCGTCGGCTTGTTTCGGCAAGAGTGCGATGGCCTTTTCAACGAGGACGTGCTTGCCGGCGTTCAGCGCCTTGATGGCGGTTTCGGGATGGTGCGTCGTGGTGTTGCAGATGTCGATGAGGTCGATGTCCGGATCGGCGAGCAGGTCGTCGAATGAAGCATAGCCCTTGATCCCTGTTAGATCGACCACGCCCGGTTCGGGCCCGAAGTTGCCTCGTGTGGCGGTCCAATCCCCGGCGAGCTTTTTCGGATCGCGACTGCACACGGCCGTCACACGGGCCCCCTCTAACTTCTGCGAAGCGAGGAAGTGGATCCGGCCCATGAAGCCGATGCCGACGATACCGATGCGAATCATGGGAGAATTACCAATGGGTTGTTGATGGAGAAATGTTACGGGAATCAGACGCTCGCCAAGAGCGGGATACCGGCACCGAGCACCGGCCACTATCCAGCGTGGCGCTTCCGAAGTTGATTTCTACTCCCTTTTGGCGAGTTTGATGACTGGCGCGTAGATTCCCCTCGTCCGCGCGGCCCGGAGTTCTTTCAATACTCACCATGAAACTCAAGCAGACGCCGGGCGATTTCCTCGTCGAAGAACTGACCGATGTGCGGGCCGGGGAGCGCGGGAGCTTCGCCCTGTACCGGCTGGACAAAACCGGCTGGACGACGCCGGACGCACTGCAAATCATCGGGCGGCGCTGGAACATCCCGTGGCAGCGGATGAACTACGGCGGCATGAAGGACCGCCACGCCACCACGGCGCAGTACCTCACGATCTTCGGCGGACCGCGGCGCGACCTCGAACTGGAGCGCATCCAGCTCACGTTCTTGGGGCAGGTGAACGAGCCGTATTCGTCGCGGGACATCCGCGCGAATCGCTTCACCATCGCCGTGCGGTCGCTGTCGGTCGAGGACGAAGCGCGCATCGCCGGTGCCGCCGGGGAAGTCGAACGCGCCGGCTACCCGAATTATTTCGACGACCAGCGCTTCGGCTCGGTGACACCCGATGGTCAGTTCGTCGCGCGGAAGATGATCCTCGGCCAATTCGAAGACGCGCTGAAGCAGGCGCTCGCCGGGGAATACGAATTCGACAAAGCCCCGGCGAAGAAAGAGAAACAGGCCCTCCTCGAGCATTGGGGCGATTGGGCCGCGTGCCGGGCGAAGCTGGAACGCGGCCATGCGCGCAGCCTCGTGTGCTACCTCGCCGATCACCCGACCGATTTCAAAGGGGCCGTGAGCCGCTTGCGGCCGGAATTGCAGGGGCTGTACCTCTCGGCCTACCAGAGCGAGATCTGGAACCGCACGCTCGCCAAGTGGCTGCAAGCGTACTTCCCGGCCGAATCGCTCGGCAGCATCGCGCTCCACCGGGGCCCGCTGCCGGTGCCGACTACGACGAGTGCCGATTGGGAATCGCTGGTTCTGCCGTTGCCCTCGGCCCGGTTAAAGCCGTCGCCCGATGCGACTTGGCTACCGCAGTTGGAGGCTGTGCTGGCGGAGGAAGGGATGACGCTTTCGCAGATGAAGATCAAGGGAATGGACAAACCCTATTTTTCGAAGGGAGAACGAGCCGCCTGTGTCCGGCCCACGGGCTGGAGTTGCGTGGGCGACAGCGATGAATTGAACCGCGGCCGGCGGAAGCTGACGCTGCGCTTCGAACTTCCGCGCGGCAGTTATGCCACGATGCTGGTGAAGCGGATTACCACTTTGGAACTGGCGGCTGGGTAGATCGTATGCAGGCCATTCACTTCCGCCTGGGCCGAAATCGCATTCTGTTACGACAATCTCCTCTACTCCTGCGTCACCAGATTTACTGAAACCGACCCGCGAGTGTACACATCACTTCTTCGGCGCTTCCACAAGTGCGCGGAACGTATCGCAGATGGCCTTCGCGGTCTCGGGGCCGCAGCTGTTAATCTCGCCGTATTGGCTGCTCTTGAGCTTGTAACAGAACGGCTTTTCGGCGTCCCATTGGCGTTTCGGGATGAAGTAACCGAGTTCGTCGTTGGCGAGGCCGAGGAGCATTTTGAACTTCCCCTTCAACGGAGCGTAGATGGCCGGTTCGATGGCGGCATCGGGGAAGTCGGCCCCGGCGTCGGGCGGATCCTGCACTTGGCCCAGCACCAACTCCGGATAGATCTCGCCGGGGATAGCAGCGATGTCGAGTTCGCCGAGTTTCAAGTACGCCACCTCCGTCTTCACGCCGACGGGTTTGGTCACGTCGGCCGTTTCCTTCCAATCCTTCGGTGTCGTCGTGCCGGTCCACGGGAACATCGGCCGGTTCAGCACGCCCGCCGTCTTGGCGAGCTTGTACAGGCCGTTGTCCACCGGCACGAGGATCGTTCGGACGCGCAGGTCGAACGGCACGAGCTTCGCATCGACTGCCGCTGTCAATGCCTTGTCAGCGACTTTGGCGAGGGCGTTCCCGAAGGCCTCGGCCTTCTCGAATGTGCCGTCTTTGAGTTCGGCGCCTTTCTCGTTCTTCAACGGCACGCGCAGGCTCGTCATCAGGCCGCCGACGGTGCCGGTGAAGTAGGCCGCGGGGCAGCCGTGCTTCTTTTTGAGCGCGCTGACGGCGTAGCCGACGAAGTCGGCGGTGATCTCGCGGTTCTTGTCGTCGAGCGTTTCCGGATGGCAGTTCCACTGCACGAGAATGCCGACGGGTTTGCCGTCGGCTTCGAAACGGATCGCGACGAGTTCGTCGTGCTTGACGACGGGCAGGCGATTATCGTTGATCAACTCCGGCGCATTCGCCGAGCCGATCTTCGCCTTCGCCGCGACCTTGGCTTTGTCGGCGAAGCCGACGATCTTCGCGATGGCCACTTCGATGCTCTTCAAATACTCCGCATCGACGCCGCTTTTGAACGGACTCGATCCCCACAGCCCGACGGTGTCCGGACCTTCGTGGTTGTGGGTGCTCGACACGATCAAATGATCGATCCCCTTCAATTCTTTGCGGATCGTCTCGACGTTCGGCAGAAAGAACCCCACGAGATCGACCGACACGAGCGCCAAGGTCTTGGTGCCATCGGAGAGCACCACGGCCCGGGCCATGATGGGGTCGTGGATTTTCGTCGCGGTGCGATTCGTGCCGAAGCCGGCCATGTAGACGGGCTTCTCGCCGAGCGTCGGCGAGATGTCCGCTTCGGCGAAGCCGACCGCGAGTTGCGGCTCGGCGGCCCGCAGTGTGAAGCCGAAGCCGAGGAGCACGGCGAAGGACCGGAGTAGTTTCATGTCTGTCTTCCGTAGGTTGGCCAGAACCGCCGCCGAGAACCTGCGCGGCTTCCGCCCCGAATCGTAAGAAGATGTACAGAACGGCGGTTCCGAAGACACCACCGCCTCCGAAGAATTCCGCCGCCGTGAGATTCCCCATGCGATTGGCTTTGCCCCTCCTGTTGTTTCCGCTCGGTCTGCTCGTCGCTCTGGGCCAGAAACCGGAGCTTGCGGAACCACCGTCGGACTTCAAGTCGGTCGCGTTCATCAACGCCACCATCTACACCGGCGTCGGTGAGAAACCGATTGAGAAGGCGACCCTTTGGATCCGCG
>JBBRUN010000261.1:0-7889 GCA_038247765.1 Gemmatales bacterium
AAGATCGGCAGAGCGGTCAGCAAGATCAAAGCGAGTGCACGGCGCATGGATCCTCCTCGACGCTCGCTATTTCTTAACGGCCAAGCGCTGGAAGCTGTAGCAGTAGCAAAGGGGCCAGTATTCGCATGGGGGCTAATCCTTCACGCGTTTGAAGGTGTAAATCACGGTGTCCGCCGACGGCTTCAGATCGGGTGGCCGAGCGCCATTCTTTTTGGGGTTCGCCAACTGCATCGTGTCGCCTTCACTTTCGAACAGCGACTTCGCGGTGATGGCGACTTCACCGAATAGAATCTCCAGCCCATAGGCGGTCATTCGGAACGAACCGTTCAGGCGCGGAGCCGTATGCTTCGGTTCGGTGGTGGTGAACGTGCCGGAATCCGCAAGGCGCCAGCGCTGGCCGTTGTACTGGTCGGACGGACCGGCGCCCCAGACGTTAGAGGTCGTGATTTCCCAATTCCCCGAGAGCGGGGCTTTGCGCAATTCCTTCGGCACCGGAGCGGCGAAAACCGAGAGGGTGGCGATCAGCACGGCGGCGAAGGAGAATCTCATTTGCGGCTCCCCCACGCGATCATTTGGCCGAGTCGGCTCGTTTGTATTTGTGCATTTCGACGCCGAAGCCCTTGGTCGAGCTCAGGTGTGTCGTCAGCGTGTCGCCGTCGAATTCGTAAGTGCCGGTCCAAGTTCCCCACGGCGCGATCCACTCGAAGGTTCTCGGCTGGACGGACTCGCCGAGGGTGAATCGAATCCCCTTGATGAGCGTGCCGTCTTTGCGGGTGATGGTCGCGGTTCCGTCCGCGTCGAATCGACGTCTGTCCCCGCTGCCGGGCTGATTCGCACCCAAGTGCATGGACGAGCCGATTTCGAGCCAAGTTCCGACGATGCGGGCATGGTCGGATTTCTTCAGCTCTTTCGGCACCGGCGCGGCGAGGCCCGGCGATCCCAACAGTATCAGTGCGACGATGGCCCGCATGCCGTCACTCCTTCACGCGGCGGAAGGTGTACAGCAGATTGGTCCCGTCCGCTTGCAGCGATTTCGGCCGGTCGGTCACTTGCATCGGGATGCAGAGGGTCAGTTTGTCGCCGTCGATGGCGAAGATCGCTTTGCGGTCCATGCCTTGGTAATTGGTGTAATCGAGTTGTTTGGGCGAGGCCGTGCGATCGACGGTGTGGACCTTGTTGCTGACCGACGGATACTGCGCCCGGATCGCTTCCGGGTAGTCGATGTCGATCGACTCGCGGCCGATTTTCCAACGGGCGCCCCGGTAGAGCGTCGTCTCTTGCCCGAGGGAGTGCATCGTCTCGACTTCCCACAGGCCTTCCAGCGGCGAGGAATTGCGCAGCTCCCGGGGGACCGGCGCCGCGGCGGCGAACGGGGCCACCAGCAAGATGAGTACGAGCGGACGCATGGGCTATTCCTTGACCCGTTTGAAAACGTACAGAACGGTCGAATCGTCGGACTTCATTTCCTTCGGACGCTCGTTGCCCCGGAGGTTCATCAAGATTTTCAGGGTGTCGCCATCCACTTCGTAGATCGCCAGCCGGGGCGTCGCTCCGCCGGTATTGTAGTCCAGCGACTTCGGCGTGGCGCTACCGTCAACTTTGATGGCGATGGGCGCGCGGCGGAAGTTGGCGGCGTTGGGCACCGCCTGAACCACCGTGATGATTCCGTTCTCGATTTTCCAGCAGTGCTGCTGCGGCAAGATCGCACCCGGTTTGCCGAAGACCTCCATCGAGGTGATCTCCCAAAGCCCGTCGAGCTTGCCGGCCTTCCGAATTTCCTTGGGCACCGGGGCCGCCGAGGCCACCGATGCGGCGAGCAGCAACGCGAGTGGGACGAGGCGCATCATTTCCCGGCCTCCGGTTTCGCCCGTTGCAGCATCCACAAGTATACATTCTTGCCGGGCTCGACCGCCGTCGGTCGGTCGGCGTTATTCTGGTTGATGCAGAGCTTCAGGGTGTTGCCGTCGGGGCTTAACTCATACATCCCGGGGCGCACTATCGGATCATCCGCGGATTTGAAGTCGGCCCGCTTCGGGTCGGCAGCCGCATCGATCAGGAGTTGACTTCCAGACACGGCATCCGGCGCGGGCTTGGAACCGAGGTGCGATGTCATGTTCAAGCCGGCGTCGAATGTCCAATGTTGATCCGCATTGAGTCGAGCGGGTTCGCCGAAGCAATCGCACGACACCATCTTCCATGTCCCCTCGATCTTCATTTCCTTCTTCAGCTCCTTCGGCACAGGGGCCGCGAGGAGAGGCGAGGTTGCGAAGGCGAATAGGAATAGAGCGAGGCGCTTCATTTCTTCTCCTCGATGCGTTGCAAATGCCAGATGTTGCTGTTCGCTTCGGGCTCCAGGCCTTGGGGCCGCGGTGTCCCGGCGCCACCGTTCAAATTGATCGTCAGCCGGTCGCCTTCGATCTTGTAAACGCCCAAGCGCACCTTGTCATCCGCGGCGGACATCGAATGTTCCATATACCCGGTTTTCGGATCGAATACCATGCGTTCCGCGAGTTTCGGGGGCGGTCCGGCTTCGTTCGCATTTTGGTAGGTGAAGCTACCGGCGTCATCGAAATACCAGAATTGGCCGCGCGAGGTGATCACGGTCGGGTTCTTATTATCGACGTACACATTTTGCCATTTGCCGACATAACTGGGCTTCGCACGAACTTCTTTGGGCACCGGTGCCGAATGCAGTGTCGCCGCGAACAGTAGCAAACCGAATAGCGCGAGCCGGGTCATTTCTTCCCCTCCGGCTTGACGCGGGTGAATGTCCAGAGGTTGAGACCCCACCCGGCTTCGACTACTTTCGGCCGGGTTTGATCGTTCAATTCGAAGCAGAGCTTCAGAGTATCGCCACGCAATTCGTAGATACCGGGATAATTGCGACTACCGGAAACTGAAGTGTAGTCGATGGCCTTCGTGCGCGGATCGTACTTGAAGGTGATATTACTGTGATTCTCCGGAACTTTCGGTTGGCCGTGCAGCGTCAGCATCCCCTCGGGGTCGATAGTCCAATACGTTCCCTGCTGCACAGCGTCTTGGCCGTTGGTCGAGAGTTCCGTGACCTTCCAAGTGCCTTCGAGCTTGCCCTCGTTCTTGAGTTCCTTGGGTACCGGCGCCGCGAACAACGGAGTTGCGGCGAGTAAGCAGAGGGTTGCGAATCGCATCATTTCTTTGTCTCCGTCTTCACTCGTTTCAGAGTCCAGAGGTAGTTATTCGGAGTCGCTTCGATCGCCATGGGCCGTTCTTGCCCTTGATTGGCCAAGCAGAATTCGAGCGTGTCGCCTTGGAGCCGGTAAAGGCCGAAATAGGTCAATTGGCCGCTGACATAATCCAAGCTCTTGGTCGCCCGATCCTGTTTGAGAACGATTGACGGTCGGCTATTCGCCAGTGCGGCCAAATCGGGATGCCGCGACAGATTTCCGTCGGCGTCGATTGTCCAATACTCGTTGGCCGGATTGGGATTGCCGAGATTTACGAGCGACTCGACTTTCCATGTCCCTTGGAGCTTTTCTTCTTTCTTCAACTCCTTCGGCACGGGCGCCGCCGGCGCCGCACCCGCACAAATCGCGAACAACATCAGTGCGAAGCGCATCATTTCTTGTCCTCCGGCCTGACGCGCTTCAACGTCCAGAGGTATACGTCCGGCCCGGCCTCCACGCCCGCCGGTCGGACGTTGGTGCCTTTCAAGTTGCAACTGATTTTGAGCGTGTCGCCGGTCATTTCGTACATGCCGGGGTAGGAGGGGTTGCCTTGCTGGGTGTACTTGTAATCGAGGGTCTTCATTTTCGGGTCGATCACCAATTGAATGTACGCCTTGGCATTTTCCGGCGGCACGGGGCCGTTGTGGGACTTCAAGTTCCCTTCGGCATCGAGCGTCCAGTGCTGGTTGCCGGCACCGAAGTTCACGGGTCGCCCGAAGGCGATCACCGATTCGAGCTGCCAAGTGCCTTCGAATTTCTGTTCGTTCTTCACTTCCTTCGGCACCGGGGCCGCGACGAGCGTAGTCGCAATCAGAATCAGGGCGAGTGCGGACAAGCGGTTCATAATGAATCCTTGACAAGTGGGATGCTATCGCGATCGTAAATCGTTATTTCGTACCCGGTGCGACCCGTTGGAACTCGCAGTAAATCGCCCCCTCCGCCGGCTTCAATTCCGTCGGTCGGGCCGCGCCGCCGGCGCTCATGATGACGACTTTCAATTCGCAAAGTCCCATGTGGGATGCTCCGGGCCAATTCCAATCGAAGCTCTTCGGGGAAGTCGCCTGGTGCAGTTTGTAAGTAATAGCGATGCGATCGCGGATCGGATGATCATTTTTTCTCCGCTTTAATCTTGATGCGCTCCAGCTTCATGAATACCACCACTGCCCGAGATACGGGGATGACGGGCGGCCCATTTTTCGGTTCGAGAGATAAAGCGATCGTCAGCACATCACCTGCAAGGAGATAGACTCCGGGCAATTCGAGTTTGCCCTGATTCCCTGTCATGTCGATTCGCTTCTTCGCGTCGTCGCGCTTGTAGGCCATCGTGTAGTCGGGTTCATCGGGAATGCCCGTGAAAACGAACTTGTCTTTGTCGATAAACGCCGCCGACTCTTCGTTGACTTTCCCGGTCGCTACACCTCCGACCGTGACTTCGAGTACTTTCCACTTGCCCAATAGGGGATCGACTTCTTTCGGCTTCTCAGACGGCACGGGAGCCGCCATGAGCGAGACCGTCATCAGTATCAGAGCGAATGTCCCGATTCGTAGCATCACGCACTCCTAGAAACGAAGCGGGCCGCGGGTTTTCCCACGGCCCTCAATCGTACCGCGCCCGAGGTCGGGGCGGAATGTTCGAAATCAGTTTTTTACACGCCCGTACCATCACTCCTGCGGGTAAAGCGCCGTGCTGAGGTAGCGTTCGCCGAGGTCGGGCAGAATCACCACGATCAGCTTGCCGGCGTTCTCCGGCCGCATTCCGACTTTCACCGCCGCCGCGGCCGCCGCACCGCAGCTGATGCCGCACAGCATCCCCTCTTCCTTCGCCAACCGGCGGGCCATCTCGAAGGCTTCGTCGTCGGTCACTTGCATGACTTCGTCGAGGATCTTCGTGTTGAGGTTGCCGGGGATGAAGCCCGCGCCGATCCCTTGGATCTTGTGCGGCCCCGGTTGCAGCGTTTTCCCGGCCAAGAACTGCGTGATGACCGGGCTGGCCGCAGGCTCCACCGCAATGATTTTCACGCCGGGCTTACGGGCCTTGAAGACTTCCCCGCATCCGGTGACGGTGCCGCCGGTGCCGACGCCCGACACGAAGATGTCGATCTCCCCGGCGGTATCGCGCCAGATTTCCTCGGCGGTCGTGCGGCGGTGGACTTCCGGATTCGCCGGGTTCTGGAATTGCTGCGGGATGAACGCCTTCGGTTCGCCGCCCATCTCGCGGAACAGCTCCTCCGACATACCAACGGCTCCCTTCATGCCGAGTTCTCGCGGCGTGAGGTGCAATTCCGCCCCGAAGGCTTTCAGCAGCCGTCGCCGTTCGAGCGACATGCTCTCGGGCATGGTGATGATGAGCCGGTAACCCCGGGCGGCGCAGGCGAAGGCGAGCCCGATGCCGGTGTTGCCGGAGGTCGCCTCGATGATCGCGGTGTCCTTGGTGACCTTCCCCGCGGCCTCGGCCGCATCGAGCATGGCCACGCCGATGCGGTCCTTCACGCTCCACAAGGGGTTGAAGTTTTCGAGCTTCGCCGAAATGCTCGCCGCGCAGCCCGCGGTGACCCGCTTGAGTTTGATCAGCGGCGTGTTGCCGTAGGTCTCGGTGATGTTTTCGTAAGTGCGCCCGCGGAGCAGTGGGGGAGTCGTCATGGCGAAATCCTGAGCAATTCGAATGGTTCGGCTATCACAAGAAAGGATATGCCAGCGGCTTGCGGAATGGAAGATGGCGCCGAACCAGGCCCGGATTGCCGTTGTCGGGCGCGCGGATTCGCTACAACAGCCACTCCCGTTTCCCACCGCGAGGTTCTCCGACGATGTCCGCCGAAACGCTGGAATTCAAGGCCGAACTCAAACAACTGCTCCACCTGATCACGCATTCGCTTTACTCGGACCGCGAGATCTTTTTGCGGGAGTTGATCTCGAACGCCTCCGACGCCATCAACAAGGTAAAGTTCGATTCGCTCGACAACGACGACAAGTTGGAAGGCAATAAAGATTGGAAGATCAAGATCACGCCGGACGCCGAAGCGAAGACGCTGACCATCTCGGACAACGGCATCGGCATGGGCCGGGAACAGGTGATCGACCTCTTGGGCACCGTGGCGAAGTCGGGCACCAAGGCGTTCGTCGAAGCGGTGAAGGCGAAGAACGACCCCAACTCGCCGGGGCTGATCGGTCAATTCGGCGTCGGCTTCTATTCCGCGTTCATGGTCGCCGACAGTGTGACGGTGCACACCCGCCCAGCCGGTACGCCGGCCGACGGCATCAAATGGAATTCGGACGGCCAAGGGCAGTACACCATCGAACCGGCGGAGAAAGCGACCCGCGGCACCGATGTGGTGCTGCACTTGAAGGACGACGCCAAAGACTTCTTGAACGAATGGAAGCTGAAGTCGCTGGTCAAAAAGTTCTCCGACTTCATCGAGCACCCGGTGGTGATGGACACCGAGGAAGATGAGGGCGAAGGGGACGACAAGAAGACGGTGACGAAAGAGGAGACGCTGAACAACCGCAAGGCGATCTGGCTGCGCCAGCCGCGCGAAGTCAAGGACGATGAATACGCCGAGTTTTTCAAGGTGTTGAGCAACGACGACACGCCCCCCGCGAAGACGCTGCACTTCACCATCGAAGGCATGAGCGAGTTCAAGGCGCTGCTGTTCATCCCGGCGAAGAAGCCCTTCAGCTTCGATTGGGACGAGCCGAAGGCCGGGCTGAAGCTGTACGTGCAGCGCGTACTCATTATGGAGCGCTGCGAAGAGCTGCTGCCGCTGTACCTACGCTTCGTGAAGGGCGTCGTCGATTCGGCCGACCTGCCACTCAATGTGAGCCGGGAGATTCTGCAGCAAAACCCGCACCTCGACACCATCCGCAAGAACGTCGTGCGGAACGTGCTGCAGGGTCTGGACGGCCTGAAAAACACGCAACCGGAGAAGTACCGGGCCTTCTACGACGACCTCGGGCCGATTTTGAAGGAAGGCCTCAGCCGCGATTGGGAGAACAAGGACAAGATCGCCGAGTTGTTGCTGTTCGCCAGTGTGGATACCGAACCGGGGAAGGTGAAGACGCTCGCCGAGTACGTTGAAGCCATGCCCGAAGGGCAGGAGGAAATCTACTACCTCGCCGGGGACAACGCCGCGCAGTTGCGGAACTCGCCGTATCTCGAAGCCTACCGGGCCAAGGGGTTCGACGTGTTGCTGCTGACGGACCCCATCGACGAATTCGCGATCCCCGCGCTGCGCGAGTACAAGGGGAAGAAACTCCAAGCCGCCGACAAGGGCGAGTTGAAAAACGAAGAGATCGCCGACGATGCCAAGGCGAAGTTCGCGGGGCTGTTCGCGGCGCTAAAGTCGGTGCTTCCCGAAGTCGGCGACATCCGCTTGACCAAGCGCCTGACGACTTCCGCCGCCTGCTTGGTCGCCGATGCCGGGGCGATGACGGCCCACATGGAACGGCTGATGCAGCGCTTCGGCGAAGATGCCACCGGCGGCAAACGCGTGCTCGAACTCAACCCGGAGAACCCCGCAGTCGAAGCGTTGCAGACGCTGCATGAGAAATCGCCCGACGATCCGCGCATCGCCGCCTACGGCCTGCTCCTGTACGACCAAGCCGCCATTGCCGAAGGCTCGAAAGTGCCCGACGCCGCCGGGTTCGCCAAGCGTATCAACGATTTGATCGTGACCGACGCGGCCCGGTGAC
>JBBRUN010000262.1:0-7880 GCA_038247765.1 Gemmatales bacterium
AATCCGCCGCTTACTAGAGGAATCCGGCTTCACATTGGCCCGGCCGTTCGTCAAAGCCAAGCAGTGGCGGCAACCGCTGTACGGCGTCGCCGAGGTTGCCCGATTCTTGACGCTGATCGGTGTGACACCGCGTCCGACGAGCGACGTGTAGCATAACGTACACCAGTGTATATACGCTGCAATCGGGTTCGAGTCAAATCGGAATCGGAAGTTTTTGCCGGTCTGCGCTCCGAAACTCCAACACCACCTCGCCCAAGTTGGCATGGCCGACCGCCCGCAATTCCAACCGAACAGAATTCCTCGGCTGCATCGCTGCGGTCACATCCCCCTGAAAGGCACTCTGAGCTACCGCATCCCCGATCGCAATGCCATTGACCAACACCGTGCCGTTCCCCGGCACTGTAACGCAGACCAGCCAAATCGATTCCCCGGCATCGAGCGTTCGGGGGGAACCGAAGGCTCGTTCGAACACGGCGGAGCCGTCGGCGCGGCGTTCGATTTTCCACGCGCCGCGGAGGCGGATCGTGTGAACCGGCACCTCAGCGAACCCCGGCGGCGGCGAGTTCTTCGGCCGGTTCGGCGCGGAAGTTCTTCACCGTCTCGGCCAAACCCGCGGCGTCGAGGCCCAAGTCGGCGAGGAGTTCGTTGCGGTCGCCGTGCTCGATGAACTTGTCCGGGTAGCCGCAGCGGACGATGTGGCGCGTGTCCAAGCCGGCGGCGTTGGCCGCTTCTAACACGGCCGATCCGAAGCCCCCTTGCAAGGTTCCTTCTTCCACCGTCACCACGAGTGGCAGGTGTTCGATGGCTTTCAAAATCGTTTTGGTGTCGAGCGGTTTCACGAACCGCGCACTGATGACGCCGACGTTGATGCCATCTTCGCGCAGGTTCTTCGCGGCCGTGAGGCACGACGTCGCCGTGGTGCCGAAGGCGAGGAAGACGCCGTCCTTCCCTTCGACGAGGACTTCGGCTTGGCCTATCTCGATCGGTTGGTGCGGCTTGCTGCGCGGGATCGTTTCCAGATTCGCCCGCGGGTAGCGGATCGACACCGGCCCCGGTTGTTTCTGGGCCCACTGCAGCATCGGCTCGATGTCGGCTTCATCGGCCGGGGCGAGGCTCGTCATGTTCGGGAAGAGCCGCAGGTACGGGATGTCGAAGCAGCCGTGGTGCGTGGGGCCATCCGGGCCGACGATGCCGGCGCGGTCCACACAGAAGACCACCGGCAGATTTTGCAGGCAGACTTCTTGGAAGATCTGGTCGAAGCCGCGCTGGAGGAAGGTGCTGTAGATGTCGACGATCGGTTTCGCCCCGGCTTTCGCCATTCCGGCGGCGAAGGCCACGGCGTGCGATTCGCAAATGCCGCTGTCGAAGAACTGCTTCGGGAAGTCGCTGCGGACTTTCTCGAGTTTGTTCCCTTGGCACATCGCCGCCGTGATGACGCACGACTTCGGATCGGCCTGCAGCGAGCGGTAAATCGCCCCGGACATGGCGTCGGTGTAGGCTTTCGCCCCGCCTTTTTTCAGGCTGATGTTGAGGTTGTTTTCGCCGACGCACTCGAAGATACCGGGGCTGTGGTACGTGACGGGATCCTCGGCCGCTTGTTCGACACCGTGGCCTTTGTTCGTGAAGATGTGCAGCAGCAGCGGGCCTTTCTGGCCCTTCAGTTCCTTCAAGATCTTCCGCAGGCCTTTGAGGTCGTGGCCATCGACGGGGCCGAAGTAGCGGAAGCCGAATTCCTCGAAGAGCATCCCTTCTTTGAAGTACATCTTCATGGCGTCGCGCATGCCTTCGAGCGAGGCGCGGGCCGGTTCGCCGATCAGGGGGATCGACTTCAACAGGTCGTTCAGGGTCTTCTTGCCGCTTTGGTAAATGCCGCTGAGGCGGTAGTGATCGAGCCGTTGGGCCAAGCCGCCGGTGCGCGGGCAGATGCCCATTTTGTTGTCGTTGAGCACGACGAGGCAATTCTGGTTCATCCCCGAGATGTTGTTGAAGGCCTCGAAGACCATACCTGACGGCAGCGCCCCGTCGCCGATGACGGCAACGGCATGGCGATCCGATTCACCCAACAGGTCGTCGCCGGCTTTCAACCCGGAGATTGTCGAGACGCTCGCCCCGGCGTGCCCCGTCACGAAGAGGTCGTAGGGCGACTCGGCCGGGTTGGGGAAGCCCATGAGGCCCCCTTTGGTGCGGATGCTGCGGAAATTGGCGAACCGACCCGTGATGAGCTTGTGCGGGTAGATCTGGTGGCCGGTATCCCAAATGATGCGATCGCGGCTGAAATCGTAAGTGAGGTGGAGCGCCAAGCAGAGTTCGACGACGCCGAGGTTGCTGGCGAAGTGCGCCGGCCGGGCCGTCATCACCTGGACGAGTTCGTCCCGGATTTCTTGAGTGAGCCGGCCGAGCTGCTCCTCGCTCAGCTTGTGGAGGTCGGCCGGCGATTGGATTTTGGACAGCAGTTCGTACATATCGTACCCCATCATTGGATTTGTATTCGGTTCGGACGGGCGCAAGCCCTTGCTTTCCGAATCGATTGAAACTTCTTTCGAAGGTGCGATTCGGAAATTCGAGCGGGCCGAATCGTATCGGAGAAACTCCGCATCGCGGAAGCAATCCATGCTTTCGAGAACCGCGTTGGCCCGGCGCTCGTAGCGTCGAACGGCACGGAGAAGGAATCCCGCCAAGAGCAACGAGATACTCAGGTTTACCGCGAGTCCGATCACCATGACCGTGGCCTCAGCCTTGGATTTTTCGAACGAGTGACGCCAATTGCTTCGTCAATTCCGCGATTTGCTCGTCCTTGGCCGCGACCAGCATCTCGACCGAAAGAACCCTTGAATCTTGGCTATTTTGGAATCGCGCGATTTCCGAATCCCGATCTTCGCGGAACTCATTGCGAAAGCGCTCTTCGCGATCGCGGAGTTCTTTTAGCAAACGATCCGATCGATCCTCCAATCGAATTTCTTTCTCGCGCACTCGTTTCTCCGCGTACCAGATCGCCAAACCAATGACGACGACCATTGGAAACTGACGGAGGATTTCGATCAACCAATCCGGCATTGGTCACTCCGAATGCGATACTGGCGATACGCACTTCTACCGATCCCGATCGACCACGAATCTCGCCAAGTCGGCCAGGGGCTTCCCCCGTTCGCCGAAGGTATTCGCGGCCCAGATGGCTTTGTCGGCCAATTCTTGGGCGCGCTTCCGGCTTGCGTCCCACCCCAACAATACGGGGTAGGTCAGCTTTCCCTTGGCCGCGTCTTTGCCGACGCGTTTGCCCGTGACCTCGACCGAGCTCCCCACGTCGAGCAGGTCGTCCGTGATCTGGAAGAGCAGGCCGAAGGCGTTGGCGTAAATATCGAGCGACATCACGCCGTCGAAATCGATGCCGGTGTCGCGTTCGCCCTGAGCCGCCATCAATCCGAGTCGCAGCGCACTGCGGAACAGCGCCCCGGTCTTACGGCGGTGGATCGCCTCGAGATCCGCGACGGTCGGGCTCGCATTCCCGGACTCGTACTGCGTCCCGGATTGAATCCGCCCTTCCGCCGCGAGGTCGAGGACTTGGCCGCCGACCATCCCGTGAGCGCCGGCCCCGTTGGATAGTTCCACGATGCTAACCGCCGCGGTTTTGGCCGGGTAACCCCGGGCCACCGTCTCGAAGGCCAGCGTCAGTAGGCCGTCCCCGGCGAGGATCGCGAGAGCTTCCCCGAACTTCACATGGCACGTCGGCAGGCCGCGCCGGAGGTCGTCGTCGTCCATCGCCGGGAGATCATCGTGGATCAACGAATACGTATGGATCATCTCCAAGGCACACGCCGACGGCAGCGCCAATTGCATGGTGCCACCGCTGGCTTCGCAGGCCAGCAACACGAGCATCGGCCGCAGACGCTTGCCCGGCGCCAGCAGGCTGTAGCTCATGGCCTCGACGAGGGCCGGGGGCGAACCCGCGGTCAGCGTCTTCAGCGTGGCCCGTAGGCTCTCCTCGAAGAGAGCCTGTCGCGGCTTCAGATATTCCCAAATCTCCACAGACACCGGCCAGCCCCGTTATTGAACGCGTCGAAAAAACGCGATTCAACCATCTTAGGGAGGCCCGGCCCCGCGACTGCGAAGAGCAGTTTACTTTGTAGTGCAAAGGAATCAAGTGGAAGTGGCGCGGCGGGTGGGCTTCTCGACGGCGGCGGTGTGCTCGAAGCCTTGGAGGATCGGCTTGCCGTCGTCGCCGATGCCGGTGAGTTCGCGGATGCGCACCTCGGCGCTGCGGAGCTGTTCGTAGCACTGCTTCACGAGGGCGATACCGCGCTCGTAGCGGGCGAGGGCGTCTTCGAGCGTGGTCGTGCCGTCTTCGAGTTCGCGCAGAACGCGGTCGAGTTCGGTCAAGGCGACTTCGAATTTCAGGGGCGGGCTTTCACTGGCCATCATTCGGATCCGTCGGGGTGGAACTCGGGCCGAGGACGCGGCTGAGGATCGATCCCTCGGCCAAGCGAGTTTCGATGATCTCGCCGACCGCGACCTCCGCCGCCGAGCGGAGCAGGGCGCCGTCCCCGCGCTGGGTCAAACTATAGCCGCGGACGAGGATGTTCAGCGGGCTGAGCGCTTCCAACTGCGACGCGGCCGCGATGAGTTTGTCGTTCCCGCGGGCCAAGAGTTGTTCTCCGGCCCGCTGCAAGCGCTCGCGGCGGTCGTCGATTTTTTGCCCGGCGGCGCGGTAGCGATCCAACGGCCGTCGCAGTCCGGGGCGCTCCGCGAGCTGCTTCACCGACTGTCGGGAATATTGGATTCGGCTCAGCATCGCATCGTGCATGCGATTGCGCAGGTCGTCCAATTCCGCTTCGACGTCGTCGCGGCTGCGCTGCGTGAGTGCGACGATGGCGGCGGTGGGGGTGAGCGCCCGGAAATCGGCGACCCGATCGGCGATGGTCACATCGGATTCGTGCCCGACGGCGGAAATCACCGGCACGGTCGAAGCGAAGATGGCATCGGCGACGATCTCTTCGTTGAAGGCCGACAAATCGGCCGTGGGCCCGCCGCCGCGGCCGAGGACAATGGCGCAGAGTTTCAATTTCCCCGTGCGCGAGAGCCGGCACAGCATCCGCAAACTCTCGGCGATCTCTGGCGCGGCGGTAGGCCCTTGCACCCGGCAATCTTTCACGACGATCCCCGTCAGGGGCCAGCGCTGCAAGAGCGATTCGATCATGTCGCGCACGGCCGCCCCGGAGGAGCTCGTGACGAGCGCGACGAACTTGGGGAACACTGGGAACGGGCGCCGGCGGTCGGGGTCGAAGTAGCCCTTCGCCTCGAGTTTGCTCTTCAGTTGCTGCAGGGCCAGTTCCGCCGCGCCGATGCCCTTCGGTTCGAATTCTTGGACTTCGAGCTGGTAAATGCCCCTTTGCTCGAACACGATCAAGCCGCCGAAGCAGTTGACGTGCATGCCGTCGTGCGGTTGGAATGGCATCCGCTTGTTGAAGCCGGCTTTGAAAATGCACGGTAGGATCGACCCGGCATCTTTGAGGGTGAAGTACATGTGCCCGGACGGCGGGTGCAGTTTGAAGTTCGTCACTTCCCCCGCGACCCAGAAGTCCACGAAGTTCTCTTCGAGCCGCGCTTTCACGGCGCGGGTCACATCCGTGACGGATCGGAGTTTGACGCCGGCGGGCATCGGCATGGTCGGGCACCGAGATACGGAAACGAATGGGCAGTATAGCGATTGTTCGCTTGTTCACCCATGGAGCGGAGCACTCGTCCGATTTGGACTCGACTTTCAATTACACACAGGGCCGTGCGGTTCACACGCGACCGTCTCCTCGCCGGGTTAACATCCGCACCCCTTTTGCGGTTCACAATACAACAACCCCACCGCACGTTGGGACAACGCCATGACCGCCTTGAATTCCATCCGAGATAAAATCCACGCCGGGGAACGCCTCTCGGCCGAAGATGGCTTACAGCTTGAACTGGGCGCCGATTTGTTTCAACTCGGCGAGTGGGCGAACCTCGTCCGCGAGCGCAAGAATGGCAACATCGCCTATTACAACGTCAACACGCACCTCAACCCGACGAACGTCTGCGTCTACCGCTGCCAATTCTGCGCCTACCGGGCCGATTTGAAATCGCCGAAAGGCTACGTGATGACCGACGAGCAAATCGTCGAACGGGCCGAGCAAGCGACGGCCCGCGGGGCGACGGAGCTGCACATCGTCGGCGGGCTGCACCACTTGAAGCCGTACGAATGGTATCTCAACATCGTCCGGATCATCCACGAGGCTTGCCCGAAGTTGCACCTGAAGGCGTGGACGGCCGTGGAATGGGACTGGTTCCAACGGCTCACGAAACGGCCGGTTGAAGATCTCATGGCCGAGATGAAAGAAGCGGGCCTCGGTAGCCTCCCCGGCGGTGGAGCCGAAATCTTCAACACCGAAGTTCGCTCGATTTTGTGCGAGCACAAGGCCGACGCCAGCGAGTGGATCAAGATTCACCGGGCCGCCCACAAACTCGGCATTCGATCCAATGCGACCATGCTCTACGGCTCCATCGAAAAACCCGAACACCGCATCGACCACCTGATGCAGCTCCGCGCTCTCCAAGACGAAACCGGCGGCTTCCAAACCTTCATCCCGCTGGCCTTCCACCCGGACAACACCCGGCTGTCTCATATTCCGAAGCCGTCGGGCCTCATGGATCTGAAGGTCATGGCGATCAGCCGGTTGATGCTCGACAACTTCGCCCACATCAAAGCGTACTGGGTGATGCTCGGGATGAAGACGGCGCAAGTGGCGCTGAGCTTCGGTGCCGACGACATCGACGGCACGGTTGTCCACGAGAAGATTTACCACGAGGCCGGGTCGGACTCCCCGCAGGAATTGTCCGTCGCCGAACTGAGGAGGCTCATCGAAGAAGCCGGGCGGGAACCGATCGAGCGCGACACGCTCTACAACCGCGTGGTGCGCCAGAAACCGAGTGAAAAGAGCTGGCAAACGGGCCGGAAGTTGAGCTTGGTGTGATTTTTTGATCGGCATTTTCACGGGGTCAGACATGGATGAACCGGACGACTCGCATCCGTACAGTGACCCACCCGAACTGTACGCGGCGCACCTCGTCACATGCCGGAGCTACTGGTATGACCATCGCCGACCCGAGGCGGGAATCAGTCTCGCTGGTATCTTGATCCACATCGAGCCCCCGGAAGGCTCATCCTTCCCCTTGATCATCGACCGGGTTTGCATCTATTTCCAGTTGTGGGGTACGGTCTGCGAGTACCGATTGCGTATTCGTCTCGTGCGTGTGGCCGCCGCCGACGGAGAAGAGGATCTGGAAATTCAGTTGGGTCCGGACGGTTCACCGCGCGAATTTCCGATGCCGACAAACCGACCTGCCGAGATCGATGGTATAAACTATAAGAACGACTTTGCGTTCCCGATATTCAAAGTCCCATTCGCGGAATCGGGTGTGTACGAATTTCAACTGTGGGCCGATGGAATCGATCAACCAATCGCTTGCGAACGCATCTTGGCCAGGGAGTGAGAAATGACGAAGCAAAGTGAGTATCCTAACGATCTTCCCCCACCGGGTCGATACGGTAGCTTGACAATTCTCCCCCCGGCAGAGCCCGGCAATCCGACACCCGAAGAATTGACTTGGCCGGTTGTCACTCCGCGCCAGTACGCGAGTCCGAGGTCGCCGGTCAACGAAGAAACCGCGGCGGCTGAATCCAAGAAGTAGCGCCTCACTCCTTCGCCAATTTCAACTTCCGCTTCACCTCGTCCAATCGCCCGAATTGCCGGCCTTCGTGGGTGCCGGTGAAGAGACGGATCGCTTTCGCATACGCCTCTGCGGCTTTGTCGTTCATCTTGAGCCGCAGGTACGTATCGCCGAGGTGATCCCAGACG
>JBBRUN010000263.1:0-7871 GCA_038247765.1 Gemmatales bacterium
GATTTTGCGCGCGATTTATTCCTGACTTCGGTTCTCGAGCCCGGCCAGTGTGCCGACGGCCGCTGGCGGAAGAAGGGGGAAAAGGCCTCCGACATCGAAACCACTTACCGCGTCATGCGGGCCTTCAAAATGCTCGATTCGAAACCGAAGGACTGGGCCCAACTCCAGAAGTTTATCGCGTCGCACCGCAACAAAGACGGCGGCTAGGCCACTGTGCCCGGCGGCCCGAGCAGCATGAGCGGGGTTTACTATTCGGTGATCATTTCCAAATGGGTCGGCGAGATGGAGGCGAAGAAGTGACGACGAGCCGAGGTGCGTGAGCACCCAGGTTGATCCGTCGTTTCTGGCCGCTACGAGACTCGAAATCCGCTCTATCTGTGTGCTCGCCTTCGCTCAAACCGCCGCTTCCCGCGCCTTGCGCGCTTCGATGAACGATTGCACGCAGAAGTAGACGAAGATCGCGCAGATCAGCGCCATCAGCAATCCGTTGCGGGCCGCGGGCTTGAAGACGTCGAAATCCCCGGCGCGGATGAGTGGAACGAATCCGCCGACCAACCCGAGCACCCCGATGATGGCCGCCAAGTGCATGATGTGCTTCCGCAAGTCCGGTTTGACGATCACGCCGATGGCGCAGAGGATCAGCAACCCGCCGAACGCGGCGGGGATCAACGCCGTATTGACGTTCTTCTTGACGGGCACGATGTCCGGATCGCTCTTTTGGGCTTCGACTTGCGCGGCGTAGTCGTTGTCCGCCGTTTCCAAGCCCTTCGTATAGCCGAAGACCCCGATCACGATGAGGGCCAGCCCGCAGATCAGCGTTTGATTCGTCATTCCACAGTCCTCGGTAAGTTGCTGAAACAGTATGCGCCGCCCATCGGCTTGCAAGTCGAACGCTACTCGCGCGGTGCAGCGGGCTTCTCGATTTGCACCGCTTGGCCATCGACCAACGCTCCCAGATTGCCCACGGCGATTTCTTCAGCCCCAGTGATCGGTTGCCAAGCGCCGGAGGTCGCGGCGGCGGGGCGTTTACCGAGCAATTCCAAATGCCCTTTTTCGGTGCGCCCGACTTGGACGCGCAGTTTCACGGCCTTTCCGGCTTCGATTTGAAAGCTGTACGCGGTTTCGTCGGCGAAGAGTACGGCCGCGGCGGGCACCAGTTGGGCATCGGTACTTTTTGCCGCGATGCGCACGTTGCAATACAGTCCCGGTCGGAGGGTGCCATCGGCGTTCGGCAAGTCGATCTCGACCCGCAGCGTGCGCGAGTCTGTGGATAAGACACCGGCGGTACGCGTGATGGTGCCGGCGACTTCGCGGTTGCCGAGAGCGGGGATGCGGATGGCGACCGCG
The DNA here is from genome assembly GCA_038247765.1 of Gemmatales bacterium. Classification (GTDB taxonomy): domain Bacteria; phylum Planctomycetota; class Planctomycetia; order Gemmatales; family Gemmataceae; genus JALHQU01. Next base: position 1,348 of record JBBRUN010000263.1, read on the forward strand.
GCGCCGGCGTTCGCATTGACGGCTTGGGATTCCGGCACTTCGACGAAGACACGGACGGTGTCGAGGCGGGCGATGACGAACAGCGGTTCGATCTTGCCGCCGGACAAGAAATGCCCGGTGTGAACGTGCCGAGACGCGACGACGCCATCGAATGGGGCGCGGATTTCGGTGTAGTCGAGCATCGCCGAAGCGAGCTTGGCCGACGCCGCGGCGACCTTTTCTTTGCTCGCCGCCACGGCGATCTCGGCTTCGGCCCGAGCGAATTTCGATTGGGCTTCTTTGAGGTTCGCCCGCGCGGCCAGAACGTTCGCCTCGGCCGCGACCTTCGAGGCCACCGCCGCGGCGGCTTGGCGGATCGCTTCGTCGAGCTGTTGCTCGTCGATGATTTTCTTGGCGAAGGAGTCCTTGGCCCGCTTGACTTCCGAATCCCAACGGGCGGCATCGGCCTTGGCTTTTTCGACGAGCGCGAGCGCGACCGCCACCGGCGGCTCGGCGGCGCGGGCCGTCTCCGCGGAGACTTCGGCGCTGCGCTTCGCCAAGCCGACCTCGGCCGCGGCCATCTCGACGATCGCCGCTTTCTGCTTCGCTTCCCAGTCGAATTCGGGGATCGCCAACTTCGCGAGCGGCTGCCCTTTTTTCACCTTGTCGCCGATATCGACGTACAGTTTCTCGACGTACCCTGGAAACTTGGCGACGACCGGCGTGCTTTCGTAAGCGTGCATCGAACCCGGTTGCTCGATGCCCCAAGCCAGAGTCTGCTTCTTCGGAGATGTGACGGAGACAAGAATCGGCGCGTCCGGCAAGGCGGGAGCCGGCGCAGTCGATTTCGACGGGAGGTCTTTCGTGCAGCCGACAATCAGCGGGAGCACAGCGATGGCAAAGAATCCGCGCATGGAACGATGCCTCCCGGTGATGGAGGCATCTTAGGAAATCCCGTCGCGGGCCGCGCTCAGCTTTGCAATTCCTTCACCAACTTGGCCAGTTGCTCGAGGTTCTGCGACTTTACCAAAAGGTCGATACGCTGCTGCGGCACTTCGAGCTTCTGCATCGCGGCGACCGCGGTCTTCCACAGTTTCTCGACCTTCTTACCTTCGGCCAAATATAGGTCGGTCACCGTCTCCGCCAGTTTTTGCAGTTGGATGGTGTCGAGGTTGTTGTAATACCGCTTGATGATCTTCTGCTGATGTGCGCTGAAGTTGTCCATGCCCATGGCGGGGCCTCCGGGGCGGGGTATCTCGGCGATCGCGATGGATACACAATAGCCGGGCGGCGGATGCGGGCAATCGGGTTTCGCGGGTCGGGTGCCGCGATTCCCCTAGAAAAAACGCATGATTTGAACCGCTTTCGGACTCGACACCATGCCGATTATCCCGCGGATCGCGTTTCTCACCCACTACGCCGAATTGTACGGGGCCAATCTGTCGCTGTTGAACCTCATCGAAGGCCTCGCCGAATACGGGGTCATATCCCACGTCATCTGCCCGGACGATGGCGATCTGGTGCCGGCGCTCGCCCGGCGCGACATCCCGGTGGCCCGGTTGCCGTTCGAGTGGTGGGTCTCGACGGACCGGCAGTCGCAAGGCGTCGCGGCCCGGCTCATCCGCAACGTCCGGCACCTCCGCGGCATCACCCGGCAAATCGGGAGCTGGAATGCGAATGTGGTCTATTCCAACTCGTCCGTGTTCGCCGTCGGTGCGATGGCGGCCGCGGAACTCGAACTGCCGCACGTCTGGCACATCCGCGAATTCGGCGACCGCGACTACGACCTCCGGCCCGACTTCGGCTCCCGGCTGGCCCGCCTCGCTCACGGAACAGCCGACGCCGCGATCTACGTTTCCGAGGCGTTGCGGCGGGCGAAATTGGGGCACGCCACACCGTCGAATTCGCGTGTGGTTTACAACGGTGTCGCCACGGCGGCCGTCTTCGATGAGCGCCGCACCGCGGCCATGAACTTGCGAGGGCGAAGCCAACCGTTCACCTTCGTACTCGTGGGCCGCTTCCGCGAAAGCAAAGGTCAAGCTATCGCCATTTGCGCTTTCGCCAGGCTCGGGGATCGTTTCCCCGATGCTCGATTGTTCCTCGTTGGCGGCGCGGGAAACACCGGCGACCAAGGTTACTTCGATCGCTGCCGGGCGCTCGCCGATGAGCTCGGTGTGCGGGATCGCGTCGAGTTTTGGGGCTACGTACCCGACCCCGAGCGGGCGTTCTTGGCGGCTGACGTGGCGCTGATGTGTTCGCCGAACGAAGCGATGGGCCGGGTGACCGTGGAAGCGATGTCCACCTGCCGGCCGGTGATCGGCTACGGCGGCGGCGGAACCACCGAGTTGATCGAGCACGGCAAAACCGGCCTGCTGTATCGCGGCGGCGCGGCGGAGCTATCGCAATGCATGGCGCACTACGCTGCAGAGCCGGACTTGGCCGAGCGCCACGGCGAAGCCGCCTGGGTCGCGGCGCGAGCCCGCCACACCACCGAAGGGTACGCGGCACAGATCCACAACATACTCATGGCGGTGGGGCTACGGGACGATCGCGTGGAACCCGGAGGGATTTGAGGACGTGACATCACTTCCGCCGACCCGGCTCCCCGAACGTCACGACTTTCGACTTCGAAGCCCGGATTCGGTTTTCTTCTCATATTTCGAGAGATAGGCTTCACGTTGGAGCGACCTAAAGGTCACGCTTGTAGCCCAGCAGTCGGAGGGAATTGAATACAACGACGAGGGTATTGTCCGCATGTCGTCAACTCCGGATGAATCCAAGATGGTATTACCCTAACCCACCCGCTAGTCGCCGGACATTGGGTGTTGCAACGATTATTGGAGTTTCGAGAAAATGGCTCGGAGGCCGTTCGGCGGGCGGTGACTGCGGGAGCCTCGACGACTCAGCCCGACCTACGGTGGCAATGCCTGCATACCGCTGGTCAGTAGGCGTGCTTGGTCTGTCCAGAAAAGTTCGGTCAGTCCAGCATTTTTGGGTCAGTCCGACGGAAGGTGTAGGGGTATCGCTGGACTGACAAACTACCCCCCGTCCAAATTCCGGATGGGCGAGCGTCGCCTTGGGCGTAGATTCAACTGGGGATTGCGGTTCCACCGCGCGGAGATTTCCGGATGAATCGCATACTACTCGCCACCACTTTATTCGCAGTGCTGATCTCCTCCCCGGCGCAGGCGGTCATCAAAGTGCTGACGCCGCTGAGCAAGGTCGTCACGCCGGTGCAGTTCATCTTCGTCGTCGAGGTCGATAAGGTCGATCCGGACAAGCCTTCGGTGATCTTCAAACACACCGAGAACCTCAAAGGGAAGACCAAGCTCGAACGCCTGCCCGTGAACCTCACGGGCGATAGTTTCGCCAAGAAGGACGGCCATACCAAGGTGATGCTCGACCGCCTCGCGGCGGGGCGCAAGCTGATCCTATTCGTCTCCGAAGACGGCGGCGATTACTCCGCGTTCGGCTTCGTCGAAGGGACGTGGTTCCAGATGACCGGCAGCACGGACAAAGACACGAAGGCCGTGCGCTGGGCCTTCCTCCACGCGGAACCGTATTTCCGCCGGACATTCAAAGGATCGACGGCGGAATTGAAAAGCGTCATCGAAGATGCCCTCAGCGGGAAGAAGAAGCCGCCGGAGCCGGACGAAAAGGAACCGCACGGCTACGGGCCGACCGTCGAAGACGAGAAAAAGAAGCAGGAAAAGCAGGATGAACCGCAAGTGAACGGCCGGCCCCAGCCGGCCGGTTTCGTTTCGGGGCCGCTCTTCGGCGTGATCCCGACCGTCGTCTTCATCGGGCCGTTGGCGATCCTCGCGGCGATCTTCCCGAACGTCTTCGCGGGGTTGGCCAGCGGCCTGCAACGCTGGCGCGTCTTCCTCGTCGTCACCAGTATCAACAGCACATTGGCCGCCGTCTACTTCTTCGCCCGGTCGTTCTTGCCCGATGCTTGGTACGCCTCCGAGACGGCCTTCGCCGCGCTCCTGCTCGCGTTCCTCGTCGCCGGCATCGCCGTGGCCGGGCGGCGCTACCGCATCGTCGCCCAAGAAGATCCGCGCCTCACCGAAGCGCCGACGGGCAAGGAATTTCTTTTCGTCGCCGGGGCGACCCTCGGCGTCGCGCTGATGTTGCTCGTCATCGGCTGGTTTTTCGAGTTCCCCGAACTCTTCAAAATCCCCGGTCGCGAGATGACCGCCGCCGGCGCCGGGCTTCTGCTGGCGACCCTCTACGCCGGCTACCGGATGCTGACGGCGGACGACGACATCGGCCCCGAACCGGTGCGCATGAGCGTCCCCGGCGAAGCCGTCGGCCTCGCCGGGATGTTCGTCTTCGGCCTCGTGCTGTTCGTGCTGAACCTCCCCGGCCTCGGCAAGATCGCGGTGACCGGCGAACTCGGCGATGCCGCCGCGGCGCAGACGTCGAACACGCCCGCCGTCACCGAGGCCGGGATCTGGTTCGAAACGGCCGACATGGAGAAGGTGATGTCGGGCGTCTGTTTCTCGGAGCAGCGGGTGTACTTCGGCGGCTACCGCACCTTCGCCGGGGTCCGCATCGACGGCGTGCTCGTCTGCGTCGATCGCGCCACCGGCCAGCAATTGTGGAAGTTCGGCAAGAAGGGCGTGAAGACGATCTTCTCCACGCCGGTGGTCGCCGACGGCAAGGTCTACTTCGGCGAAGGCCTACACACCGATTCGGACTGCAAACTCTACTGTTTGAACGCGGCGACCGGCGAGGAACTCTGGGCCTTCACGGCCAAGAGCCACAACGAAGGTCCACCGTGCATCCACGACGGCAAGGTTTACTTTTCCGCCGGGGACGACGGCCTCTTCTGCCTCGATGCCGCGACCGGTACCGAAGTCTGGCACTACCGGGGCGAAGAGCAGAAGTTGCACATCGACACGCCTGTGATCGTCGCCGACGGCAAAATTTACGGCGGCAGTGGCTACAACACGTTCGCTGTGTTCTGCCTCGATGCGAGAACGGGGAATGAATTCTGGCGGAAGGAGACACCGCTGCGATCCTTCGGTTCGCCGGTCGTCGCGGGCAAGAACATCATCTTCGGGCTCGGCACAGGGGCGCTGACCACCGACTTGTCGAGCGAGCCGGAACCGGGGCAACCGGTCGAAAAGATTCCCGCCGGTATGGTGCTCTGCGTGGACGCGGCCAGCGGCAAAGAAGTGTGGAACTATCCGCTCTCGCGCTCGGTTCACACGCAGATCTGCGCCGATGCCGGCGCGGTCTACTTCGCCTCGCGGAATGCCAAGGTTTACGCGCTCAACCGCGACACCGGCAAGATGATTTGGAACATCGATCTCGGCACGCCCATGGTGACGGGACCGACCATCGTGTCGTACGCCCGGGGGCGATTCACTGCCGCGCTCTACGCCGTGACGCAAGATGGCCGCGTCTATTGCCACGATCCGAAAGACGGCAAAATCTACTGGACGCGGAGCCTGCAAGAGGTCACCGGCCGCATCGCCGAGGTGATGTCGCAACCGGTCTGGCTGCCCGTCGGCACCGACGGCGGCGCTCGGCAGTTGTACATCCCGGCGTCGCTGAAAAAGCCGAACAACGCCGAGGAGTCCGGCGCCTTGGTGCGATTCGTGGATGAACTGAAGGAGTGAACGGTTCCGAGGTTTTCATTTCTTCGCGGCACGCTTCACCAAGAACTCGCGCAGCTCGGCGAGTTTGTCGGTGTTGATCAAATCGACCCCGGCGTCGGCTTGCTCGGCCCAAGATACTCCATTGTCCGGGGCGGCCCAGAAACGCACCAGCCGGCCTTGCCCGTGGGCGAGTTTCACGGTGTCACGCATTTTCTGCCGTTCGGCCTCGGGCATCGCGCCGCTGCCGTCCCATTTGTATTGCGAACTCCAACTCGCGCTCATCCACGGGATCAGCGCCGCCGGCTCCTTCCCCTCCAAATCTTTCGGCCGGCCATCGATGGCGGCGTAGCGGACTTTCTCAGCCGCGACGGCTTCGCGGTCGCAATTGCCGCTGACGACGACCGTCACGGCTTTGAATTCGGTTTTGCCCGCGCGGGTCACGGTGAGGATGTCGGCGTACTCCGCCAGCATTTTGGCGAGCGCCGCGTAGCTCGTCTTCGCATCGGTCTTCACGTCGATCAGCAGGTAGAACACCGGGCCGTCTTTGTGAACCTTGCCGCCGTTGGCCTTGGCCCGTTCGCGGAGCGGATCGAGGTAGAGTTTTTGCAGTGTCCGTTCCGCCTTCAACCCGAATGGCGTGTGCGCCACGAGCAGCGCATCGTTCGACAGGAAGATATCGGCCTCGGCGCTGCAGAATCCCCGGTCGAGAGCGTCGAGCAGCGGTCGCTTTTGTTCGTAGTCGTTGTGGGAATGGGCTTGGGGGATCGGCGAATCGCCGGCCCGGGCCACGGCCGCGAGCACCAGGGTCAAGATCAGTGCGGACTTCATGGGTATTCTCTGCGGGCCGTGTAGAATGTCCGGGCGGGGCCTTAGCTCAACGGTCAGAGCAGGGGACTCATAATCCCTTGGTTCTCGGTTCGAATCCGAGAGGCCCCA
>JBBRUN010000264.1:0-7868 GCA_038247765.1 Gemmatales bacterium
CGAATACCCCGGCCGCATTGTCCTCGGTCTCGATGCCCGCAATGGGTTCGTCGCGACCGAAGGCTGGCTCGAAACCTCGACGACGATGGCCACCGACTTGGCGAAGCTCGTCGAGGATGCCCCGCTCGCGGCGGTCGTCTACACCGACATTGCCAAAGACGGCATGATGGCCGGGCCGAACTTCGAGGCGCTTTTGGAAATGCGAGCCGCCACGAAATTGCCGGTGATCGCCTCCGGCGGTGTGACGACGCTCGATCAAGCGAAGCGCTTGGCCGAAGCCGGGACGTACGCCGCGATCGTCGGGCGGGCACTTTACGAAGGCACGGTGACGCTCGCGGAATTGCTGCAAGCGTAGGGCGAGCAACTTTCAAGCTCGGATTCGCGCGGCGAACTCCGCTAATCCGCTTCGGTAAGTATCCACCCATTCCGCACGCGGTCGCACCGGATCGCGGAACTTCACCAACTGATTCACCGCGTCGGCAATCGTGTACGGCTCGGTGATCCCCGCTTGCTTCCTCCGAGATTGTTCCAAGCCGGTCAGTGCCACCACGGCGGCGCCCAATGCGGGGCCTTCGCTCGACACTAGTCGGTCGAGCGGTCGATTCAGCGCGCTCGCCAAGATTTCGAGCATCAAGTCGGACTGGGCGATGCCGCCGGAGACGGTGATCCGCGCGATGGACTGCCCGGCCGCCTCGTGTTCGTGTACGCCGAGGGCGATGAGGTAGGCGATGGCTTCGAACGAGGCTCGCAGCCGGACACCGGGGTCGGTCGGTTCACTCGGGTACCACTCGAACCGCGGGGCGGTGACGCCGAGGGATGGCTCCGAGAGCGCGAACGGCAACACGCCGACGCCAGCGCAACCCGGTGGGACAAGTCGCGCGGCTGCTTCGAGCGCCGGCCAATCGGGCTTCGCCCCGACGACGCGGTCCAGGAACTGGGCCCCGTTGTTGTAGCAGCGCATCCAGAGGTAGGGGCCCCAGTTCAGCTTCATCGCGTCCAGCGTTCCCGATTGGGGCAGTTGCCGGGACGACGAATTCACCACGGCGGAGTTGCCGAGGATCACGGCGACGTGCCCCGGATCGGTCGCCCCGCCGCCGACCAACCCCGCGGCTTGATCGTCGAGAGTCGGGAAGATCAGCGGACGCACATCGGCTGGAAGCCCGGCATCCCACGCCACCGATTCCGTCAGTGGCCCGAGCGGTTCGTCCATCTCGATCAATTTCGGCAGGGCATTCCACGCCCGGATTTTGTGGTCGGCGTCTTGCAGCGCTTCGAGCATTTCCGGCTGCCAGCGATTGGTGCGGAGATCGAGCATCCCCGTGGATGCGGCCGCGGACGCGCTGATGCGGTCGAAGTTCCCTGTGAGGTATCCGGCCGCGGCGGTGCCGTGCTGCACCAAGCGGGTCGTGCGCGCCCAATCGGTTTCGCCCAGTGTGGATTCGTCCTTCACCAAGTGGCTGAGGGAATAGCGCACGGCCCACGGCCCGCCGGTGAGTTCGCGGGCGCGCTGTTGCCCGCCGAGCCGGGCCAGTCCCTTGGCGTGGAATTCACCGAGGGTTTGATCGTTCCAACAGATCAACCGACGGACCGGAGTACCGAAGCGGTCGATCCGACCGGCGCTGTGGTGGGTCGCCGAAATTCCGCCGGCGAGCCAATGCCGCAATCGGCCGAGATCCTTCAACTGCCCGGCCAGCGACCGCGTGCTACTGCGGGCTTGGCCTTCCAATTGCAACAGGCTCAGTTCCGCGACGCCGCCTTCGGTCCAGAGGTCGGTTGGCAATCGCGCTTCCGCTACGGTTTTGCCGCCGAGGTCGAAGGCGAGGGCCTTCACCGAACCGGTGCTGAAATCCCAGCCGACGATCAGCGAATCATCCGGTACGCAGCGCAAGGATTCGGCCATGGGGCACCCGTGGAATGAGGATCGTCGCAACTGACCTTCGGCCGTCGCTTCGGTTGCTTACAATACTACAAATCCATTCCTCACCGGAGAGGCACACTATGCGAACCGTTCTCTGGCTCCCGATGTTGTTCGCCGCGGCACTGCCCGCAACCGCATTCGCCGATGGCGAAGGGGCCAAGGTTTACAAAGGTGCGGTGCCGTCGGTCGTCTGGATACACTCGACGCGGGACAAAGGCTTGGCCACCGGCAGCGGCACGCTCATCGACAAGGAACGCCGGCTGGTGCTGACGAATTACCACGTCGTCCAAGAGAACCCGAATGCCAAGGTATTTTTCGCGGTGCTGCGGGACGGGCAACCGGTATCGGAAAAAGAATACTACATCGACCGGGCCCGCCGCTTGGCCATCCCCGGCAAGGTCATCCTCTTCAATAAGAAGACCGACCTCGCCCTGATTCAACTCGATTCGCTGCCGGAAAAAATCGAAGCGGTACCACTGGCCAGCGGCACTCCGGAAAACGGATCCAATACGCACGCCATCGGCAACGCTGGGAAGTCCGGGGCGCTCTTCGGCTACATCAAGGGTACGGTGCGATCCGTTTATCAGAAAGAATGGAAGGCCGAGATCGCGCCGAAGCGGGTGATCACCTTCGAAGCGAAAGTCGTCGAAACCGACTCCCCCACGAACCCCGGCGACAGCGGCGGACCGCTCTTGAACGACAAGGGCCAACTGATCGGCGTCACCGAAGGCGGGGCGCTCAATGCTCAGCTCATCAGCACGTTCGTCGAAGTCTCGGAGGTCAAGAAACTGCTGGAATCGAAGGCCGTGCGCGATTTGAAAGTCGAGAAGCCGGCGGTGAAGGAAGTCCGCGACAAGGCGTTGAGCGTGAAGGACGAAGCCAAGATTTTCGGCGCCGACGCGATCCAGGAAGCCGATGTGGCGCTCGCCGAGTTGTTCAAAGCCAAAGTCGATGTGATGATCGAAACCTACGCCACGGGGCCGAAGGACAAACAAGAGGCTTTGAAGAACGCCACGCCCGAAAAGCGCACGTCCCTGTTCCGCGAGTGGACGCACTTCCGCATGGACAAACTCGATGTCTCGGGCTTCGCCATCCTGATTTGCAAAGATCCGAAATCGATGTACGTCGATATCTCCGGCGACATGATCAAGCAGTACCCGAAGGATTTCGAATTGAAGATTCGCGACGCCGTGATTAAAGGCCTGAAGGACGGCAAGCCTGACGAAGGCTTACGCGCCGCGATCAAACTGATTGCCGAGAACAAACCCAAGGGGACGTGATGGCTAACGCGGTGCTCGTCCTGTGCGACGATTTGATCTTCAGCAGCAAGATCATGGCCACGGCCCGGGCCAAGGGGATCGACGCCGCCGTAGCTCGGACGCAGGATTCACTGATCGCCAAGTTGCTCGCCGCGCAGGTGGGTTGTGTCGTCGTCGATTTGCACAATGCCACGTTGAACTGGGCGACGCTATTTCCAGCCCTCGGCGACAATCGCCCGAAGTTCGTCGGCTTCGGTTCGCACGTCGATGTCGAGACGCTGAAGGCCGCGCGGGAGGCCGGCTGCGATTTGGTGATGCCCCGCAGCCAATTCGTGAACCGCCTCGAAGACGACTTGCCGAAGTGGGCGATGAGATGAATACGGAATTGTCACCGCAGAGAAAGAAGAGAACGCGGAGAGACAAAATAAGAAATAGGAAGAATGGGAACGGGACTTCACCCAATCTTTCTTCATCATCTTCTCCGCGATCTCTTCTTTCTCTGCGGTGAAACTCTTAATTCTTCTCTGTGATCTCTGTGACTCTGCGGTGAACTCCCGATTCGGAACAACCAGCGATGCGTTTCACGAAGATGCACGGTATCGGCAATGACTACGTCTACTTGGACTGCGTCCAGAATGCCGTTCCCGCCGATCCGACGAAGCTCGCGATCGCCGTCAGCGACCGGCACTTCGGCATCGGTTCCGACGGGCTGATTCTGATCTGCAAGTCCGAGGTCGCCGATGCCCGCATGCGGATGTTCAACGCCGACGGGTCGGAGTCGGAGATGTGCGGCAACGGCCTGCGTTGCGTGGCCAAGTTCGTCTACGATCACGGCATCGCCACCAAACCGAAGCTGGCCATCGAAACCGGTCGCGGTGTATTGACCGTCGAATTGGAAATCGCGACCGGGAAGGCCGAGCGCGTCCGCGTGAACATGGGCGAGCCGATTCTGGAATCGGCGAAGATCCCGACGACATTACCGGGCGATCCGCCGGTGAATGCGAGCTTCCTAGCGAGAGGGCAAACCTTCGTCGGCACCTGCGTATCGATGGGGAACCCGCACGTCGTGCTCTATCCCGACGATTCCTACTTCGGCGTTCAGCCGCGCGATCTCGTCGCCGAATTCGGGCCATTCGTCGAAACCGCCGCCGTCTTCCCGCGCCGCATCAACGCCCACTTCGTCAAAGTGCATTCGTCCGGTGAAGTCACGATGCGGACGTGGGAGCGTGGCAGCGGCATCACCCTCGCTTGCGGCACCGGGGCCTGCGCCGTCTGTGTCGCCGGTGTCCTCACGGGCCGAACGGGCCGGAAGTTGCTCGCCCACCTGCCCGGCGGCGATCTCGAATTGGAATGGAACCAAGCCGACAACTGCGTCTCTATGACCGGCCCTGCGACGGAAGTGTTCACCGGCGAGTGGCCCGGCGTATGAAGATCCGCAATCCGCGTTTGATCCGCTCCGCCAGTTGGCTCGGTACGCACGCCATCCGCGGCCTGTTCCGCAGCCTACGTTTCGAACATCGCCAAGCCGGAACTTGGCCGGTGTCGGTGCCGCCCCCATACGAACCGGCATCGCCGCGCTTCATCTATCTCGTCTGGCACGAAACGCTGCTCATGCCGCTGACGCGTTTCGCCCATCCGCAGATGTCCACTCTCGTCAGCAAGCATGCCGACGGCCAGCTGCTGGCGTCGTTCATCAAGAACCTCGGCCTCAGCGTCGTGTTCGGTTCCACCAACCGCGGCGGCGTCCAAGCCCTCCGCGAAATCATCCGCGATGTGTCCGGTTGCAAACACTTGGCCATCACACCCGATGGGCCGCGTGGGCCGCGCCGCGAGATCCAAATCGGGGCGCTCTTCCTCGCCTCGCGCACCGGCATGCAAATCGCCCCCGTCGGCGTCGGCTTCTGCAATCCGTGGCGATTGCGCAGCTGGGACCGCTTCGCGATTCCGAAGCCGTGCACGCGGGCCAAAATGGTCTCGGGCGAAACTTTCCAGCTCCCGCGCGAACTCCGCAGCGACGGCTTGGAACGCTTCCGCGTCATGGTGCAGGCCGAACTCGAACGGCTGACGACGATTGCCGAGCATTGGGCCGCGACCAACCGGTTCGACGAATCGGTCGCCCCGCCCCGACCGCGTGGAGAGGGCTGACGTGTTCGACCCCGGCCTGCTCGATGCGCCCATTCACACCGCGTGTCCTCCCATCACGCTCCGCCGCGCGTTGCTCGCCTTCGCATGGCTGCTGTGCGCCATCGTCGCATGGCAACGGTTCTATCACGGCGTCCACGAGTTCGATACCGAGCAACGGGCGCCGAGCACTCTATTCGGGTACGGGAACAACGGGCACGCCCAGATCGACTTCGGCGGCCAATGGCTGACGGGCCGGATGATCGTCACGGGGCAGGGGAAGCACCTCTACGACCGCAATCGGCATTGGAATACGCTGCGGGAAGGCTACCCGGCAAGCGGAGACCAGGAATTGGTGCGGAAGCACGCCTTCCCGGAAGCGGAGCGGCCGTCCGATGTGAGCGCCGAAAACCGCGATGCCGAGAAGTTCCGCACCGACGCCGAGAACTTGATGACGTGGACGATGGGCACCCGCCACGACTCAAAGCGCTGGGGCGAAGCGGCCGAGGGAATCGCTTGTGCGCTGGCCGGAGGCGTCGATGGCAACCCGTTCGCGGCGGCGGCGGCGCAGACGGTCTCGAAGCGGGCCTTATCGCCGGAGTTGATCGACGAGTTGAACAAGCCATCTATCGGCGGGCCGTTGTACCCGCCGGTTCACGCTTTGTTCTACGCCCCGCTCGGCCTCTTTTCCGACGCCCAAACGGCGTACTTCGTCTTGCAGATCGCCACGATGTTCGCCGCGTTCCTGTCCGGTTGGGCGGCCCAGTGGCTATCGCGCGGCCGCCTCGCTTGGCCCGTGTGTACGATGTTGATTCTGCTGTTCCCCGGCTTTCGGCCCGGCCTCGACCTCGGCCAGAACCACGCCATCTCGCTGGCGATCGTGCTCGTCGGCTGGGGTTTCGTGGTGCGCAATCGCGAATTCTCCGGCGGGGCCGTGTGGGGCTTGCTCGCGTTCAAGCCGGTCTGGGGAATGGTCTTCGTGCTGGTGCCTTTGGTCATGCTGCGTTGGCGCGTCGTGCTGGCGATGGGAGGCGTCGGTTGCGGGCTGGCCCTGGCCACCCTGCCCGTCGTCGGTCTCGACTCGTGGTTCCACTGGTTCGAGAACGGCACGGAAGCGACCAAGACTTACAACGTCAGCAAAAGTTGGATCGGCCTCAGTCGCGACCTGTCGGGCATCCCCAAACGTTTTTTGCTCGATTTCGAACTGCCCGAGAAAGACCGGGCGAATCCGTACGCCGAGCGCTGGGGCTGGGCTTTGTGGACGTTCGTGCTGAGCGCGACGGTCGCCATCTCCTGGCTGCGCGGCAACCGCCGCGAGACCACCGGCCTCGGGGCCGGGTTCTTGTTCCTCGGGGCGTACCACTGCTGTTACCGCTTCATGTACTACGATGTGCTGCTGGCGACGGTGGGCCTCTTCGTGATGTTCGCCCACCCCGGCTTGATGTTCCGCACGGGGCAATTCCGGCTCGTCGGCCCAGAGATGGGCCCGTTCCTGCGGCGGGCGCGCTTATACGTGAGTTCGATTCCGCTGCTGCTGATCGGCTTGATGCTGTGGAACGAGAACGGCTTGATGAACATCATGCCGAAGGCGACGGTCGCGGCCGATTACTTCGCGATTCCGACAAAATCGCCGGAGGGGAAAGCGACGTTCCACGTCCCGCAGTTGAGCGCCACCACGGATTATTTCCACCCCATCGACACGATCTTGACGCTTCTGATCTGGGGTTGGGCCGGGTGGCGGTTGCTGCGCCACGGGGATTATCCGCGCAAGGCGTCGAGCGCCGCGCCGATGTCCACCGAGCGCATCAGCGATTCGCCCACGAGCACCGCGTGAACCCCGGCGGCCTTCAAAATCGCCATGTCCGCCGGCGTGCGGATGCCGCTCTCGCTGACGACGGTGACCCGGGCCGGGATCTTCGCCCGCAGTTCCAGAGTCTGTTCCAGACGCGTCGCGAAGGTTCGCAGGTCGCGGTTGTTGATACCGACGACCGTCGCCCCGCAATCGAGCACCCGCGGCAATTGCTCGGCATCGTGGAGTTCGACCAGCACATCCAACCCGATGGTTCGGGCTTCGCGAAATAACGTCGCGAGTTCGTGATCGGGGAGGATCTCCGCGATCAAGAGCACCGCATCGGCCCCGGCGGCGCGGGCTTCGAGTAATTGGTAGCGGTCGAGGATAAACTCTTTCCGCAGCACCGGGATGCCCACGGCCGCGCGGACCGCGCGGAGGTAGTCGAGGTGGCCCTGAAAATAGTGCTCGTCGGTGAGCACGCTGAGCGCCGACGCGCCGTGGGCTTCGTAGATTTTGGCGATCGCGACGGGGTCGAAATCGGCGCGGATCACGCCGGCCGACGGCGAGGCTTTCTTCACTTCGGCGATGACGGCCAACGCGCCGGGCACGCGCAGAGCATTCGCGAATCCGCGAACCGGCGTTAGCGATGCGAGCTGTTGTTCGAGTGCGGCTTCGGGGACGCGGAGTTTCGCCGCCGCGATTTCGAGGCGTTTCGTGGCGACGATTCGGTCGAGGATATTCGGCATCGTGTCGGTCGCTGGCACATCGGGTACACCGA